>CALWEZ010000033.1 GCA_944377455.1 uncultured Clostridia bacterium | reverse complement strand
TCATGTTGACAGCCACACTCTTTCCTGTAATCTCGTCAGTAACATAAAACTTGCCAACATTACCAGACTTATCATTGTATTCGCCATTTAATGAATATCTTAAAATCATAATCCCCTCGCTTTTATTATTCTACTCATATTTTATCATACATTAATGCGTTTTGCAATAGGCTTTATTCATTTTTTTATCAAAATATTCCACTTTTTTTAGATATAGTCCATTTGGTGGCATGGTCTTACCTGTCAGACTTCTATCTCCGCTCTCAAACGCCTTCAAAATATTCTCTTCGCCTATCTTATCGATGTTAAGAAGAGTGCCAACAATAATGCGAACCATATTATATAAAAAGCCATTTCCAGTTATTATGAATTTAATTCTATTGCCATTTTTTACAATTTTAAAGTCGTAAATCTCTCGCTCATAACTTGAAACATTTGTATGTGCCGAGCAAAACGCCTTAAAATTATGCTTGCCGATAAAAAGCATACTCGCCTTTTTCATTCTCTCAACATCCACTTCATGCGGATAATATGTGATAAGATTATAATCAATCGCTCGCCTTGTTTTTGAAATGTCAACAACATATTCATATGTCTTTCTTTTGGCATCAAAGCGCGGATGAAAATCGCTTTTGCATAAACTCACCTTTTTAACCACAACATCATCACTTAAAAGTTTGTTTAATGCCGTTTTAAAGTTTTTAAGCGGAATTTTATTTGATATAGATGTGACCGCCACCTGCCCAAGTGCATGCACGCCCTTATCCGTTCTGCCACTGCCTTCAACCACGCATTTTTCGTTTGTCAAAAGATATAATTTTTCTTCAAGTTCGCCCTGCACCGTTCGTTTGTCCTTTTGTTTTTGCCAGCCATAAAAATTTGTGCCGTTATATTCCACAATCATCAAAATTTTTCTTTCCATATTTTTATTATAACTTAAAAGCGAAAATTTGTAAAACTCTTACTTAAAATTTCTAACTATATTATACAAATTTCTTGGAATAAAATTTCCGCTTAAGATAAAATGAACATTTTGATTATCTAAAAATCAAATAATTAAAAGACAAAAAATTTTTGCTTACATTTTATTTTATAAAATCTCACATTTATTTGACAAAAAAATCTTAAAATTTTAAAATTATTCAAAAGGAGATTTTATGAAAAAAACAATCGATGGCAACACCGCAGTCGGCATGATTGCGTATAAACTTTCCGAGGTCATTCCAATCTATCCAATCACCCCGTCCTCGCCTATGGCTGAATACTGCGACGGCGAACTAAGTAAAGGCAAGAAAAACATCTTCGGCAAACTGCCAACCCTTGTGGAAATGCAGTCGGAAGGCGGAGCAAGTGGCGCAATGCACGGCAGTCTCTCCACTGGCGCACTATCCACCACTTTCACGTCAAGCCAAGGTCTACTTCTCATGATACCAAACCTATATAAAATGGCTGGCGAGCATCTTCCTGGCGTTTTTCACATCGCCGCTCGCACGCTTGCCACTCACGCCCTTTCAATATTTGGCGACCACAGCGACGTTATGGCGATAAGGCAGACCGGCGCGATACTTCTTTGCTCAAACTCCGTGCAAGAGGCGCACGATTTCGCCCTTATCGCACACATTTTGGCACTTAAAACATCCTTGCCGGTTGTTCACTTTTTCGACGGCTTTAGAACATCGCATGAGATACAAAAAATTGAAATAATCGACGATGAGAAGATTAAAGCACTTTTGCCCACTAAGGAAATTGAAAACTTCAAAAATGGTGCCATGAAATCCAACTCGCCTTACCAAAAAGGTTCGGCGCAAAACCCAGATGTCTTTTTCCAAAACAGAGAGGCATCCAGCCCAAGTTACGAAAAAGTTTATGATATTTTAAAAAACATTTTAAAAGATTTTTATAAGGTTGTTGGCAGAAGGTATGCTCCGTTTGAATATGTGGGCAGTAAAAATGCCGAAAATGTCATTGTCAGCATGGCATCTTCTTGCGAATGTCTTGAAGAGGTGCTTTCGGATAAGGCTTTTAAAAACACCGCGCTTGTCAAAGTGCATCTCTACCGCCCATTCAACTACCAAGAATTTAAAAACATCCTTCCAAAAACAGTTAAGACTGTTACGACACTTGATAGGACTCGCGAGTTTGGTGCGCGCGAACCACTCTTCCTTGATGTCACCACCGCACTTGCTGGAACAGGCATCAAGGTCATCGGCGGAAGGTATGGACTTGGCGGAAAGGACTTCACTCCAAATATGGCAGTTTCGGTTATCAAAAATTTTGAAACACTGAAAGACAACTTCACTGTCGGCATTGACGACGATGTGGCTAATTCTTCACTACCTAAAACAGACTACCAATCAAAAACAAAAAACTTCCAAATGAAATTCTATGGCCTAGGCTCTGACGGCACGGTTTCTGCCAGCAAAAGCACTATTAAAATTTTAGGCGAAGAACTCGACAAGTTCGTTCAAGGCTACTTTGAATACGACAGCAAAAAGTCGGGCAGTCTAACAAAGTCGCATATTCGCGTGAGTGACAACCCAATTAAAAGCACCTACCTTGTGCATGAGTGCGACGTTGTTTCCGTCAACAATTTTTCCTTTGTGCACCGATATGACTGTCTTGAAGGACTCAAAAAAGGCGGAATTGTGCTTTTCAACACCATTTTTAGCGCTGACGAGATTGACAAGGTTTTACCTAGTTACTATAAGCGCATTTTGAAAGAGAAGAACGCTCAAGTTTACTGCCTAAACGCACAAAAAATTGCCGAAAGTGCTGGGCTTGGCAACAAAATCAACATCATCATGCAGACTGCTCTCTTTAAGGTTTCAAATATAATCGACTTTGACACCGCCTATAAGGAAATTCAAAAATATGTTGAAATAACTTACGGCAAAAAAGGCAAAAGCGTGGTCAACAAAAACTTAAAAGCCATGGAAAAAACGGTTGAGCATATCGAAAAAGTGGATGTTAAAAAACTCACTCCGCAAGGTAGCGATATGAACACAAAAAATATTAATGACAAATTCTATCAATCTATCATGAAAAAAGTGGAGCGCTTGCAAGGTGACGAAATACCAGTGTCGAAATTTGATATGGCAGGCAAAGTGCCACAAGGCACAGCCGACTTTGAAAAGCGCGGATTTGCCAGCCACCTTCCAAAATACATCCCAGCCAACTGCATACAATGTGGTCAGTGCATTCTCTCCTGCCCACACAACGCCATTAAGGTTGTTTTGGTTAAAGCGGAGACGATGGAAGAAGTCGAATTCGCCAAATGTTTCGGCATGAATGGTTACCTATACCGCGTGCAAGTGTCCCCTGAAGACTGCACAGGCTGTGGCGTTTGCGCCAATGTTTGCCCAAGCAAAAATAAGGCACTTGTTATGCATATGGCAAATGAAATTTTAGACGAAGAGAAGAAAAATTACGCTTTCTGCAAAACATTAAAAACTGAGAAAAACACGCCATTCTCCACAGATTTACCAAAGGGCTTGCAGTTTAAGGACTGCTACTTTGGTTTCTCTGGCGCGTGCGGTGGATGTGGCGAAACGCCATATATCAAACTTGCCACCATGCTTTTCGGCGAAAAGATGTTGATTGCCAATGCCACTGGCTGTTCAAGTATCTATGGCGGTTCTTTCCCATCCTGTCCATATTTTAAAGATGAAAACGGCAAAGGTCCAGCATGGGCAAACAGCCTATTTGAAGATAACGCCGAATTTGGACTTGGCATGAAACTTGGCACAAACTACACTAACCCTGACCAAAGCGTTTGGATAATCGGTGGCGACGGCTGGGCATATGACATCGGCTATGGCGGACTTGACCATGTTTTGAACAGCAATGAAAATGTCAACATCTTGGTATTAGACACCGAAGTTTACTCCAACACTGGCGGACAGGCAAGTAAGTCCACCCCACGCGGAGCGATGGTCAAATTCGCAAGCGCCGGCAAAAAGACAAAGAAAAAGGATTTGGTTTCTCTTGCCATCGCCTCCAAAAACTGCTATGTGGCAAGCGTCAGCCTTGGCGCTGATATGAACCAGTGCATCAAAGCGTTTAAGGAAGCGGAAGCCTTTAACGGACCAAGCATAATTATTGCCTACTCGCCTTGTGTGAACCACGGCTTCGACATGTCAACCACCATGCAAGAGATGAAAAAAGCAGTCGAAAGTGGATACTGGTCACTTGTGCGATATAATCCAAACGAAAGCATTGTTCACATCGACAGCAAGAGCGATTTTATGAAATATGAGGACTTTTTAAACAGCGAAACACGCTACTCCGCCCTTAAGGAACTGAAAAAAGAAGATGCAGAGAAAATGCTGGAAGAAAGTAAAACAGATGCGATTATGAGACTGGAAACCTTAAAGGCATTTTCAAAAAAGGATGAGTAGATTATTCATAATAAGTTGAATTTTGATAAGAATATAAATAATGTGATGTTATAATTAAATCAAGTTAAATTTTGCTGACGCAAAAACACAATAGAAATTGTGTCATCACAGTTTATATGAACATCGGTATCATTCAAATACAACTTGGTTCGACGACTATCAATTATGTAAAAATATTTGACAAATTAAAATAACTTTATTAAAATATAACTAAAACCACAAAAATTTAACTATTGTATATAAATAAACGGAGAGGATATGGAAGATATTTTTAAATCATGGCTCGTGGAAACACCTATCGCCCACAGAGGACTTCATGACAAGTTAAGTCCTGAAAACTCACTAAGCGCCTTTGAAAAAGCGGTGGAAAAAGGATACGCTATTGAACTTGATGTGCAACTGCTTGCTGACGACACAGTGGTTGTTTTTCATGACGACTCGCTGTCTCGTATGACTGGAAATGACGGCTATATTAAATTTTTAAATAAGGAAGATTTAAAGGTTTTAAAACTTGCTGGAAGCAAAGAGCACATCCCAACCTTTGAAGAAGTTTTAAAACTGGTGGATGGCAGAACGCCAATTCTTGTTGAAATCAAAAATAGTTCCACAAAAATTGGCAAACTAGAGCAAAAGGTCATCGACATGCTTAAAAACTACAAAGGCGAATACGCTGTGCAGTCGTTTAATCCGCTTTCATTAGGCTATTTCAAAAATCACGCTCCAAACATCTTGCGTGGGCAACTTTCTGGCTCGTATAAAGGCGAAGATTTTGCTGGAGTATCACGCCTAAGAAAATTTTTCCTAAAGCGAATGATGTTAAATAAATCGGTTAGCGAACCAAACTTTATAAATTATGAAGCAAAGGCACTCCCAAGTCGATTTGTAAGAAAATATAAGCACCTACCACTGCTTGCATGGGTCGTAACAAATAAAGAGGAATATCTTAAAGTTATAAAACATTGCGATAACATTGTTTTTGAAAACTTTATACCAGAAATTTAATAAACGCAAAAATTAAGTTAACAAAAAATATAGTGTAGTATGCATTGAATACTACACTATATTTTGTTATTTAATATACTTAATTTATCTTATTAACTCATCTAACAACTCTTTAACTGAATCAAAAATATAAGTAGGCTTATAAGATGTTGTTTTAATATCATCTTTATTTATTTCTCCTGTCAACACCGCGCAAGTGTCCACCCCTGCATTAATTCCACAGGCAATATCAGTGTAAAATCTATCGCCTATTACCAGTGTTTGTTCTTTATTAAAATTTGTAACTTCAAGTGCTTTTAAGACCATTTCAGGTGCTGGTTTCCCTAAAAATTTTGGTTCCTTATCAGTTGCAATTTCAATAAATTTCACAATACCACCGCAATCTGGAATAAAGCCATATGAAACAGGACACTTTAAATCGACATTTGTCGCAAGATAAGTAATATCCAAAGTTTGCAACACCTTACAAGTTGTCACAACTTTATCAAAAGTCAATTCGTTATCATAGCCAACGAGCGCAACCTTAATATTCTTATTGTAATCTTTAGTTACATTTATATCATTCTTTACTAACTCTTCGAATAATGAATTAGTTCCCATCACATATATCAAATCTTTGCTATGATGTTTTTTTAAATAGTCAACTGTAATTGTCAAGGCAGTAAGAAAATTTGATTCATCAACATCAAATCCATAATTCTTAAAAGTTTGAACATAATCTTTCGCACCTTTGGTGGAGTTATTAGTTATGAAAATAGATTTGCCACCTATCTTTTTAATATAATCATATAGTTGTATTGAACCATCTATGATTTTGTCGCCTAGCCTTATCACTCCATCAATATCAAATAAAAACAATCTTTTATCTTTTAACATGAAACAAACTCCACTTTATTTTTCTATATTTTACGTCAACTTTCCCTAACTCTTCACTGAACGCAATGGGCGCTCTTTCACTATAAAACTTTCTAAATTTTGAAAGTTTTATAATGGAAGGTCTTTCTTTTCAAACCTAAACACACCAATAATGAAGGTTACGATTGCAATTCCAGCAAGTATGGCGAATTTCCATGCGAAAGCAATCGAGCCATTTAAAATGGAAACGGTGTCGAATAGCGAGATGATTGAGAAGTAGTTGAACACGTTCATAGCATCAATTCTCATTGCCGATGGCACAACGTTTGAACCAAACAAGCCTAAGATTGTGCAAACCAGCATGAATATGCTCAAGCCGCCGCCTATCGACATGGAGTACTTCGACCTGTTGAAGATTGCTGAGCACATAAAGCAGTAACCAGCGAAAGCAAACATGGTCAAAAATGCGCCTAGGTTGAAGAGACAAATTTCAGCGAAATTGATAGCGAAATTGTTTCCACCAACAATCCAAATGGAAATCACGCTGGTTACTGTCACCAAAAGGAACATGGCAAGCAGTGAAATCATCAGATAAGCCATTTGCGTGCAAGCCACCGTTCTTCTCTTTGTTGGAGTGGAAAGCACATACGCCATCGAGCCAGAGTCCACTTGACCAGCAAGCAGTCCATTTGCCACCATGATGACGAACACCATTGGAAGAAGTAGTCCCGCAATTCGATAGAAGATTGAGCCGATAATAAGTCCGTAAATGTCCATATTTCCGAGTTCTTCAAGCGCTTCCGCCACCTTCTCAGGAATTTGGTCGGTTATGCTTGCAGAAGCCTGCTCTCTTGCGTATGCTTGAATTTCTGCATCAGTCATTTCACTGCCAGTGAGTTCGTCTATCCAAAGTTCATAGGTGCTAATTGCGGTGTTGGCAATGACCTTTGCCGCAACTGCGTATTGCTCTGCAGCAGCCACCTCCTCATCAGTTGGCTCTTCACTTGTGATATATTGGTTGTATGCCTGGTTATAAATCATATTGATAACATATTCGTTTGCATAGCCTTTAAACTCGTCTTCGTCGTAGACGAAATCGTCTGCACCTGCAAGTTCATCATACCTACCTATTGCCGTGGTTGCAAGTGTTGTTGCCTGCGCTTGATATCCCTTTGCCACCTCTTCCGTTTCGCCCTGAGAGATGTAAAGATTATATGCGGTTATCCCTGCGTATTCGGCAAAGTTGCCTTTTATCGACGCCTTCGCAGTTTCTATAAAATCTGGACTTGTTGCAGACAAATCAGGATTATCATCATAAGCCATTAATATGATATAGATAAATTGACCTAATTCTTCGTCTGACATCTCTTGAAATTCTGCTGGAAGATAATCTCCTAAACTTTTAATAGTAGCCACTAATTCATCAACCGTTTCTTCTTTTATCGAAACAAGTGCCTCGCCTGTTGGTGCTTGCCCGTTTGCTGTGGTATATTCGTTAATTTTCTGCTGATAACTTGAAGTAATCATTCCCCAAGCAAGCCCCATGTAACCTTCAAGCCCTTCGCTTTCTAATCCATCAACAAATTTAATTGATAGATTATAAGCCTCATAACTATCCACCGAGTTTTCTTTGAGATAACTCTCTTGGTCAGCCTGCGTGAAAACATCTTTCAGCGAGTCGCGGATGTCATTGATTGCTAGACTACCCAGCACAATGATGACAATGGCAAGCATAACGCAAGTGGCAACGGTCACGCACACCCACTTAACCCAGTTTGCTTTCATCGACTGCTTAAAAAGTGCCTTACTAAAATACATTTTTCCCTCCTTTTATTTCCTTTTCAAGAATATTAGTGAAATGTTTTTCAAGATTGTTCTTAACTTCCGACACAAATTTCAAATTGTATTTGGAAAGAGATTTGAAAAGTTTGTTTATCTCGCTGTCATCAATCTGCACCGTCACTTGAAAATACTTTTCTTGGTCTCGGATAATGTTGTATTTAAGTTTCTTAAATTTTTGGTAATCTTCCTTGTTCGTAAATTCAATTTTATACGCCTTAGTTGTGGAGTTTTTAATCGCGTTCACATCCGCAATATCGATTATTCTGCCATTATAGATAAGTGCCACGCGATCGCAAGTTGTTTCAAGTTCGTCGAACATTTGACTGCTCATTAAAATGGTCTTCCCGCGCTTTTTCTCCTCTAAGATAAGTTCAAGAAAGGTCTCACGCATAAGTGGGTCAAGCCCTGTGGTTGGCTCATCTAAGATGAGAATGTCCTTATCCGCCATAAGCGCTGCCACAATCGCCGTTTTTTGCTTCATACCTTTGCTCATGCGCTTAAGGTTCGCCGATGGGTCAAGTTGCAACCTTTTTATGAGTTCATCTGCGCGCTCCATACTCTTTAAGCCTAAGAGTTCCGCCTGCGCTTTAAAAAACTCAATTCCAGTTGTCAGGTCTGGAAAGGCGATTTCGCCAGGAATGTATGCCACATTTTCCTTAATTTTGCACGCATCCTTCCAAGCGTCCATGCCAAGCACTGTCACCTTGCCACTTTTTGGCTTGATGAAACCCATGATATTGCGAATAGTTGTGGTTTTTCCACTGCCGTTTGTTCCAACAAAACCAAAGGTCTCGCCCTTAGCCACGAAAAAGTTTAGGTCAAAAATTCCTCGTCCCCCACCATAGTCTTTTGTGAGGTGTTCCACTTTAATCACTTCTTCCATTTCAGCATACCTCCAAAATCTTTATCTTCTCGATAGAAAGTCATGAAATAATCTTCCAAAGTGAGTTTGAGTTCTGTGAAGGACTTAATCTTATAGCCTATAATTAAATCGATAAAATCGTTAACCTGCTTGTCATTGACAGCCACATGCACAGAGAGTTTATCCTTAAACACATCCTTAACGCCTAATTTAACCACCAAATCTTCTTTAAATTTCGCTCTTGGAAAGGTTTTAACGAAGTTTTCTAAATCTTCGAGTTTGTCAAACCGAATGTCATACACCTTATTTTCGTTGTGCTTAATAAATTTCGCGTTGAAGATTGTGACAATTCTGCCGTCTTTGATAATCGCAATTCGGTCGCAAGTCGCCTCAACTTCGTTGAACATATGAGAGGAAAGAAGAATGGTCTTTCCGCGCTTCTTTTCTTCCTTGATAAAGTCGATGAAAACCTGTTGCATAACTGGGTCCAGTCCGCTTGTCGGTTCGTCAAGCACCAAAACTTCAGGGTCATCCATAAACGCCGTGACAATGGCAAGTTTGCGCTTTTCACCTAAACTCATAGACTTTGTGCTGACGGCAGGATTAAGGTCGAATTTTTTAAGTAAGTAGATAAGCCTTTCCTTATCCTTAGTCTTTCGAAGGTCGCCCATCATCTTGATAAATTCCCAACCTGTCAAGCCTTCTGGAAGAGCGATTTCGCCCGGAAGATAGCCGACGTTTGAAAGAATTTTATAGTAATTATGGAAACTTTCAAGGTTAAAAACGCGCGTTTCCCCCTTTTGCGGACGCGAAAAGCCCATGATGTGACGGATAGTTGTCGATTTGCCAGCACCATTAGGACCTAAAAAGCCAAAAACCTCGCCCTCACGAACGGCAAAGGAAACATCAAACACGCCTCTTCCATGACCATAATCTTGTGTCAAATTATCCACTTCAATGATGTTCATGACGCCCTCCTGTTTTTACTTTATAATTTTATATGAAAAAAATCCTATTATATCTATTTATATTATAACCTAATAATAAGAAAAAAGCAAATATTATGTTTAAATATTTGCAAAAACTTAAAACAAAAATTAAGAATATAAAATTTTTATCTGTTTAATAAACCTACTTAACAAATATTATTTTAAATGTATTTTAATTTTGTGACAAAGATTGACAATTTCATGTTTTGATATTAAAATATATATAATTAAAGAAGAATTTAAACATTTTAGGAGAAAGTTATGGATAAATGGCAAAAGAGATTTATGCTCCTCACCGAGCATATCGCCACATGGTCGAGTTGCTTACGTCGTCAAGTTGGCGCTGTGATTGTTAAGGATAAGCGCATCATGACAACGGGCTACAACGGTGCGCCTGCTGGCGTCACGACCTGTGTGGAGCGTGGCACTTGTATGCGAAATGAGTTAAATATTGAAAGCGGAACACACGCCGAACTATGCTACGCCGCCCACGCCGAGCAAAATGCAATTATCCAAGCCGCAAAAGAAGGAATAAGCCTTAAAGGTTGCGTGCTATACTGCACTCACCAGCCATGTGTGGTCTGCGCAAAAATGATAATCAACGCGGGCATCAAAGAAGTTATCTATAAAGAAGGCTATCCAGATGACTTCTCTCGAAAGATATGCGAAGAAGCAGGCGTGAAACTGACAAAGTATGACGAAATGGAAAAATAAAAAATATTTAAATAGTTACATAAATTAAAAAAATTGTGCACTCGCACAATTTTTTTATCATCAATATAATTTGAATTTAAATAATCTCCTAATTATACTTAAACTCAACAACTTATATAAATTTAAGTTTCAATATACTATATAAAATTGAATTTTAAATCTTATTTAATTTAAACTTAATTCCAATTTAATTTGAACTTAGAATGTCACCATATAGCCCAAACCTCTAAAAGTCGTCGTCATCATCGTCATCTAAATCATCATCTTCTTCGTCTTCGTCGTCATCATCGTCGTCGGTGTAATCATCGTCGTCATCGTCAATTTCGTCTTCATCGTCGTCGAACTCCTCGTCTATATCAATATCGTCGTCAAGTGTTTCGTCAAAGCCGATGTCGGTGTCGATTTCGTCATCCAGCATATCGCTGTCGCCTAGTTCGGTCACGGATGCCATGTCGCCTGTCTCTTCGTCCTCGTCAACAATTTCGTCCTCGTCACGATTGAGATAGTCTTCCCAATCTGCGTTAAGTTCGCCGTCTTCGGTTTGATGTTCCTTAAGGCAAGTTGAACACATAATCTCGTCTGGCGAAATATAGTTGGTTTTGCAGATAGGGCAAAGTTCAAGGTCAAGGTCGCTTGTGTATTCGTCCTTCTTCGCTGAAAGTTCCGCCTTGCAGACACTGCAAAGTTTCTCCTTTTTCTCAATATAGTTAAGTTCACATCTTGGACATCTAATGTAAACAGGTTTTTTCATACTCCCTCCTAATATCGCTACTTATTCTACATATAAAAATTGACAATGTCAACTATTTTAATCAATTTTTTTATTGTTTTTTAGGTTTGCCTCAGCCTGCGATGGTCTAAGGTATAACGGCTCTAACTTTTCCGCAGATATAGGCTCAATTTTTGCCGTCATAGTTCTCGCAAATCCCAAAAATGAAGAGGTGGTCATCTCCACTATCTCCGTGCCTTGTAAATTTAAGTCGCCTTTTAAAACAACCATTTTTTCCTTCTCGCTTAAACTGTCCACCATCTTCTCTTTTTCCAGTTTATTCATGTCCTTATCAAAGCGTGCCACAAAGTAGAGACTAGAAAGCGCGTTCAGCACGCAGGTTATATCTTCCTTATGATTTTGTAAGTAAATATATGCCATAAACTCCAAGGAAGTTAGCGGATAGACCTTCAAATTTTCATTGACACATCCAAGCGCCTTGATAATGGCAACGCCTATCCTTATCCCTGTGAACGAGCCAGGTCCAACAATCACCGCCACCTTATCAATTTCGCGAAAAACCACATTCGCCTCTTCGCACATTTCGTCAATGGTCTTTAAAACATTTTCCGAGTGCTTACTTTTGGCGTCAATTGTTCGCTCAATAACCTTGCCGTCATCGAGTATCAAGCCCAAGTTTGCATCCATAAAAGCGGTGTTAATTGCAAGAAGCATCTTTGCCCTCCGTCACTGTCAATTTCCTTGCGTTGTCATCAATTTTGTCAATTCTAATCACAAAGTCAACGTCCTTAATAAGCCCTTCCACATTTTCTGGCCACTCCACAAAGCAAACGCCGTCAAGTTTTGATTTGTCGAAATACTCCTCAAACCCAACAGCCACCGCCTCTTCCATGGAAGAAAGCCGATACATATCAAAGTGGTAGATAGGAAATTTTCCATTGTATTCGTTCATAAGCGTGAAGGTCGGGCTTGTCACATCGTCGTCACTGCCCAAATATTTTACTAAATGCTTAACCAGCGTGGTCTTACCGCTCCCCAAATCGCCCACAAGCAGAACAATCATAGGCGGTTTAATCAACTTGCTGAAAGCACGTGCAAAATAGTCGATTTGCTTAATACTAAATATATCCATTTGTATTTTCATGTCAATTCCTCAAACCTTTCCTATTATAATAAAAGGCAAAATAAAAAGCAATAATTTTGACAAGTCTACTCAACTTTTTCTTTCTTATTCTGCTTTCGTTTGTCGTAGAAATACATAAGAAGAAGCCCAAGTATGCCAAAGACAATCGCCGCGCCAGCGCCAGCCAAAACATCGGTTAAAAAGTGCTTGCCTAAATACATGCGCGAAAGCATAACCAAAAAGACATAGACGATGAGAGCAAGCGTGATCCAAGCTCTCGACCCCTTTTTCTTGTATATCGAAAAGAGATATGCGCCTAGGAATATCGCTATCAATGTGGCGCAAATAACATGTCCGCTCGGCATACTAAAACTTGTCACAGTGTCGCCGATGTTCGCAATCGTGTCGCTGACATTGAAAGGTCGTTCACGCATTATGGCGTTTTTCATTATCGACTGCGTGAGATATGCAAAGCCGTAAGTTAAAAGAAAGAAAAAGGCGTATTTTCTTTTGAAGAACAAAAAGAAAATGACAAGCGCCACCGCGCCCACGTAACTGCCGATAAGCGAAATTACCTGAAAGGAGACATCGAAAAATGGCGTCCTTCCTGCTTGCAAAAATTCAATTATCTTAATTTCAAATTCCATAGTGTTATTTTACCAAATAAACAATAAAAAAACAAATATATAAAGAAAAAGACAAAAAATTTATCTTTTTTTCAAAAAATAATCAAAAAACCAAAGTTTTTTTGCGTTTTTTGATGTAAGTGGTGTTTTACCAACTTAAATACAAAAACTCTGTGCCAGTGGCACTTTATTCTTCATTTCCAATCTTGACCTTCTTTGCCACATTTCTTCTTAAATCATCGCTGATTGCGGCGTAATGCTTCTTTGTGGTGTTGACATCCTTATGCCCTAAAACATCGGCAACGATATAAATATCGTTCGTCTCTCGGTATAGATTTGTGCCAAAGGTGGAGCGCAGTTTGTGTGGAGATATTTTTTTGAGCGGTGTGCTTTCATGAGCAAACTTTTTCACGATATTTTCCACCGAACGCGTGCAAATTCGCCTGTTTTGTAAGGATAAAAACAGCGCATGCTCGTTTTTATCAATCGGCAGTGTGTCGCGAACCTCCAGCCACTCACTGATAGCATATTTCACCTCGTTTGGATAGTAAAGTATTGTTTGATTTCCGCCCTTTCTTGTCACCTTAAAGGCGTTTTGCGCAAAGTCGAAATCTTCCACATTCAGACCAACAAGTTCGCTGACTCTTATGCCAGTGCCCAAGAAAAGTGTGACAATGGCGTTGTCGCGAATTTTTGTGTTCTTATTATAGTTTTTTTGCCTTTCAGTAAAGGTTGTCGGCGCGTTTACGGCGTCAAGTAGCCTTTCAACCTCGTCATTCTCTAACCTTATTATCCCCTTTGTGTGCAGTTTCGGCGTTGGCACTTTGCTGACAACATTTTTAGAGATAGAGTCATGATTAAATAGATACTTAAAAAAACTTCGAACACTGGCAAGTTTTCTCGCCTTGCCGTTCTCTGTGTTACGATAAACTCTGTCGCCAATCGTGTAGTAACTTAAATAGGAAAGGTAACTTTCAATATTTTTCGCTTCCAATTTGTCCAAATCATCAAGCGTTATCTCCTGCTTGCCCTTGTGAAAGACATATTTTGAAAGATAATCATAAAAGATAGATAGGTCCATGGCGTAGTTTAACCGCGTAAGCGAGGACGTGCTAAGTTCCATGCCAGTGAAAAAATCGTAACAATACTCTGGCAACTCGCTTAAATATGAACCAATCTTCTCCATATTATTCAAATCACGCTTCTCAAAATATGAAAGTGTTTTCATACTCTTATTATATCAAAACAAACAAAAAATGTAAAATATTTAAAAAAATTTTTAGACTTAACAAAATTAAAAAAACACAAACAAAATTTTTTTAGTGAAGAGTGAAAAGTGAAGAGAAGGCAAACGCAAAGCGTTTGAGTGAAGAGCGAAGAGTGAAGGAACGCCGTTGGCGTTCAGTGAAGAGTTGTGGAAAGATTTAGAGCATATAAGAATTGTCTGTTAGTATAAGCGAAAAGTAAAAATAAAAGGGAAGGTTTTACCTTCCCTTTTATTTTTAATCAAAATTTAATTTTTATACCATCTTCATTTTACTTATTGTCTTTGCCTTCAGTTTGAGTGCTTGCTTTGTTAAGTTCGTTTCTATATTTTTCTACTGGAGATTGATCTAAACACCCATCAATCAACCTATCGAATTTGTGATATAATTCAATATCATCCAAAATCTCATCCTCTGACAAGGTTGAGTCATTTACTCTTCTTCTAAAATACTCTATCCCTGCTTTCTTAAGTTCTTTCGTTTGATTTGTGCTAAACGCCTTGTCTCTAAGAAAAGGAAAGCAAATTTCAGGATCATAGACAACTAAATTTTTAAAATTAACAAACCCATTTTCCATTAAATACTCATCAACACGAAATAAACCTTCAAACTCAATCTTTACATTACTTGTTGGCAAAGCATTTTCAAAATTTTTAAAAGCAATTACAGGTTTAGTGGAACATACATGTAAAACCTTTAATGAATTCGGAACAACCAATTCATCAATTCCTGTTTCTTCAAACGCACGAGCACCTATTATCTTTGTCCCTTCCAAATCAACTTTTTTTAAATATTTCGAACCATAGAATGCTTTTCTATAAATATCTCCACATGATATTCTTGCTTCCCTTAACGCGGAATTTGCAAAAGCACCATCATCTATAACTCCACGCGGATTATTATAGATTAATGTATGTAGATTACAAAATGGTGCATGTAGATTATTAAAATTTTCAGAATTAAATATTTGCCCAAAATTCTCAATTTTATAGACTTCTTTATCTTCATTAAAATAAACATAAGTGATTTTTGGTGTTACAAAGTCAATTTCGCTTAAGTCAATGTTTTCGATTCCAGTCGATTCTCCTGACACAATAACTCTCGCTACATCTTCCATACTGCTCATCTTGTATATTTTTTTGCCATTTTCTTCAATAATTTTCATATTTTTTCTCCTTTCACTAGTCTCATTATATCATATCTAAAATTTTTGTCAAGACCTAATTTAAAAAAATTATAAATATTGGCAAAAGACAGTGGTTTATTTTTAAAGTAAAAAACGAAGAGTTGTGATAAGTGATAATTATAGTATGTTATATAATATAATCAATTTTTGATTTTCTTATAGGCGGGCTTTGCCCAACTTAGAAAATCAAAAATCACGCACAGGGAAGAGGACTGGGAAGAGAAACCAACGGAGTAGCCGTTAGAAAAATTTTTAATTTTTCGTGTCGACGTTTCATATAATCAAAACCTATTAAGTAGCGACCAACTCGCCAACGAAGTGCGAGTTGCGTTTGGTCGCTGAAAGGCGAAAACAAACGTAAAGGCGATGCTTTTCGAACTCGTTTCTATTCTTAAGCAAAATAATTGTCATTACTCTTAAATCAATTTTTGATTTTGCGAAGAGTAGAACTGCGTTCAGCGAGCATAAATCAAAAATCACCTACAGGGAAGAGTAAATAAAACGAAGAACTAAAAGTGAAAAACGAAAAGTTGTGGATAGGTTTGATTATGGTTTGCTTGAGATATAATCAAAACCTATTAAGTAGCGACCAACTCGCCAATGAAATGCGAGTTGCGTTTGGTCGCTGAAAGGCGAAAACAAGCGTAAAGGCGATGCTTTTCGAGTTTACTCGAAAACGAGCAGAAGCGCAGTTTTCGCTTTTATTGCATCCACTCCGCATACACTCCATAGCCCTTTGTTGGGTCGGATAGGAACACATGCGTCACCGCGCCCACAATCTTGCCATTTTGCATAATTGGCGAACCGCTCATACCTTGCACAATACCGCCTGTGAGCGACAGCAATCTCTTGTCTTTCACGCGGAAAACCAAACTTTTGTCGTTTGCTTTCTTTTGGTAATTCGCCTTTATGATTTCAATTTCATACTCCTCTTTAATTCCGCTTATATCCGAAACTATGGTCGCTTTGCCTGGCGTCACGGACAACCTTCCGCCAATCTTTGCTGTTAAGTTTTCGTCCACCAAGCCTTCAACATTTGTCAGCGTGCCATTGATGCCGAACTTGTCATTGCACTCAATATCGCCCTTGTTTTTACCATTTTGCAAAAATAGACAGCGAAGTTGCCCGGGGTTATTCTTTTGCCCTTTTGTTATACCAATCAAATTACAGCCATAGACCTTTCCCTCTTTCACAGGAACGATGTTTCCGCCTGCTTCATCAACAACAGCATGCCCAAGCGCTCCATATTCCCCTGTCTTTGTGTTAACAAAAGTGAGCGTACCAACGCCAGTGATATTGTCCTTAACCACAAGTCCAAGCCGATATTTATTGTCGATATTCTCCACCTTTAAAAGCGCATGGATCTCCCTATTTTTCCTTAGGTATGTAACTTCAGCCTCTTCCTTACCTTCCAGCGCCTTTTCAATGTCGTCCACATCGTCAATCTTTTCGCCGTTTATTTCAGTGATGATGTCGCCCTCTTTCAAACAGCAATCCGCCTCATCACTGACAACAATCACGCCGTCAGTTGAAATGGAAAGACCGATAGGCGCTCCGCCGATATAGTAGTCCGCGTCGTCTGCCATAACCACCGCCACTTTCCTTATTGGAATAAAGCCAAAAAGTTTAAAGACGATTTCGCCAGACTTTGAATTTTGCGAATCGACCGTCTGTTCTTTCGCCTTAAGTTCTCCAGTTATGTATGAGCCAAAGAGATGGTTAGAATTTGCCGATTTAATATCCTCGTAACTTGTCAAAAAATTATCCTCGATTTGAAAGATATTCACAACTGGCATGATGATGAGCATAAGGCAAGTCAGCCATAAAAAAACATATGAAATCCAAAAATTTTTCCTTTTCATTTGTTTAGTATTTTTCAAAATGGAAAAAATATGTCTAAAACTTTGTTTTTAAAACAAAAGAATATAGTTTCATCTCTTTGCGTGCCTTTTTATAGTCTGGATAATATTTTTCCACCTCTTTCCAAAATTGTGGCTTATGGTTCATGTGCTTTATGTGACTTAGTTCATGCACAATCACATAGTCCACAAGATGCTCAGGCAAAATTATGAGTTTATAGTTAAGTTTCAACTCACCCGTCGAACTATACGAACCCCACTTGACCGATGATGAGCAATAGGAAATTTTATCCACTTTAAAGTTGTATTTTTGTGCTAAAAAAATCGTGCGTTCCTTCAAAACTGAAAACATGGAAAGGTATTGATTTTTTATCGATTTCAACTTGGTTTTTTCTGATAGTTTTTCGTAATCTAACCTAAGATTTTTGGTCTCCATAACAGGAATACCATTCTCATAGATAAGATGAGCAAAGTCAAAACTGCTCGCAAAATCATCCAGCATATTCATCCTTTTAATATGCTTTTCTATCCACAATTTTTTTGAATTAATAAATTTTTGAATAACAGCGTCCGCCGTTCTCAAAGGTGCTTTCACAACAATTTCATCCTTAGACACAATCTTAAGTAACAGCGATTTTCTCGCTTCTTTGATTATCTTGATTTCCATGCCATATATTTTACCACTCTTCTTTCACATTTGCAAATGTATTTCAATAAATTATCAAAAAAGAAGAGAAATCAAGATATAGTTTACAATAAACACATAATACACCATATATTGTTGTATTATGCAATAAAAAATTTTTGCATAATACTATGAATTTTTGTTTGACAATTTTAATTATAAGTTTTATAATTTAAGTAAATGGAGGATTATATGGCTTTCACTTCCAATGGTCAAGTGCAATATTTGATTTTAGACTCGTTGTCAGACGGCTCAAAATATGGCTTGGAAATTATTGAATATATCACAAAGAAAACGCATGGCGGATACATCCTAAAAAAGCCTACTCTTTACTCCTGCCTAACGCGCCTTGAAAAGAAAGGTCTTGTCTCCTCATCCTTTTGGGGAGAAAGTGAGTTTGGTGGAAAACGTCATTATTACGCACTAACATCTGAAGGAAAAGAGCATCTTGAAATTTTAAGAAAAGAGTTTGACGGCATCAACTTTGAGGTGCTTGCAGAGCGCGAAGAGGAAGATGAAACATCTCGCGAAGAAGAGCCAAAACCTATGTTTTTGGAGCAGAAAAATTTGTTTGACTACGCCAAGACCGCTGAGCCGATAGTGGACAAAAAGGAAGAGCCAAAAGAAGAGGAAAACAAGGTTGCTGACAATCAAATCGACCTATTCACCTTTCAAAAAGAGGAAGAAGAAAGAGAGAAAGATGACGGTAAATTTTTGGACGCCAATGAAACCTTGTCGCCACTGCAGATAGAGCAAAATAAAAAAATCTATGACACATCAAGCGAACTGAAAAGATATAGAAACAGAAAGAGTTTTTCAGAAAATCAAATTGAAATGCCAGTTGTCTACGAAAAGCAAGAGGATGACTTTGATGCAAAGGTGGCAAGTTTAAAGGCATCGCTACTCGCCTCCAAGCAAAGCCACTATGAAAACACCAACTATTCAAATATGGTCAATAAATCAACTGATAGCGATATTTATCATAAACCTCAGCAAGAAATTGTGACCGCCGAAGAAGAAGTTAAGGACGACGCAAAATTCATAACCGAAAAACTTGACTACATCCCTTATCAAAAACGCATCACCCCGCCTAACATTGAGATAAATGTCTCTGACGAGAACTTGCCTGCTCCAATGAGAGATAGTAAGTTAGAGCCAACTTACAACGACATGGTTTCAAAAATCATGGAGAAGAAGGCGGAAAAGCCAAAGGAAAATAAAGCGAAAGAAAATAAAGAAATTAAAATTCAAAGCGTGGAGAGAGTGCCAAACACTTTCGCTGACTACGAGAGTTTGAAAGGATATTATAACAGTCACGGCTTAGAGTTTAAAGAGTATAAGCGAACAGTCGTTGAGCGTATGCATAACACAAATTTCCTGAAATTTATCTCTTCACTCATCCTGTTTGTTTTGTCTGGAATTGGCTCAGCGTTAATCTTTTGGATAGCAAGTGCCACAAACAACCTTATGTCAACCTCAAATTTCCTATACTACACCGTGCCAGCCCTTTTCGCCGTTTATGCGATAATCTTGTTTATAAAATATAAGTGCATGGTAAGCCGAAAAGCAACCTTGAAATATAATGCGCTAATTAATTGGGTGGTCTTTTTGCTTGCGTCAGTTGTGGTGTTTGTTGTGAACATTTGCTTTGGCATGACCGCCGAAACAATGGCAAGTTACTTGACATCTTTGCTCGTTCCAATACTCGCCCTGTTGATTATTTTCCCGATAAATTATTATATAACAAAATTAATCTACAAAAAATACGCAAAATAACTTAAATTTGCTTAAATAAAGAGAAAAATTAAGTTGTGAATAGAATGATTTAAAATCAACATGCAAAAAACTTTTTGACTTAATCAAAAATAGTTTATTTGTTTGTTGAAAATTGTTGTTAAATATATAAAAAAGAAAACTTAGTTTGTTTTAAGTTTTCTTTTATTTTTCACAAGCATGAATATAAGGTCAAAAATTATAAAAATTGCAAGAATAATAAGTGAAGCAATTAAAATAAGGAAAGTTGAATCTTCAAATAACACACATAGAAGCGTTATTGCAAGGCAAGATATAAATTCGCCCACCGCAATCGCGATAAAGGCTTGATATATTTTCAAATTGCTAAGCCCTGCAATCAAACTGCCGGTATACACGCCAGTAAGTGGCAAAGGCACAGCCACGAAAAGTGCGAGAGTAGAAAGTTTATAGAAGGTTTTTGATTTGGAAGAAAGTTTTTCAAGTCTTTTTGAGTATCTATTTTCCGCCTTAGACAAAAACTTGTCACAAACAAATCCGCTTGTCTTGTTTTTCAACTTTCGAATGATAATGATGATAAAAATGCATGGAATCATCGAGCCTACATAGGCACATAGAAAAGCCACAACTGGAGAAAGCGTCGCCTCACCCCAAATCGCATAGGAAAGCCCAAACGGAATGGCAATCTTGCTTTCAATGGTTGGAATAAGCGCCATCAAAATCACTGCCAAAAAGACGCAACTAGAAAAATTATCCACAAAAAAATCAATCATAGCCTTCTCCCTAAAATCATAATATGCTTTTATGGTTTAAAAAAGACTAATCTTAGCGTTTTAATAGATAATATCATTATTTTTTATAACCATATTTTAAATAAATTTAATCACACTCAAAACTAACCATAAACTTAATCACATTTTTGGCGCTTTTAGATATAATGATAATGGAGGCACAAAAATGAAGTATTCAACAAAATACTGTCAGGGCGATTGTGTAAACCTGCGCCCGTGTTGTCCCCCTCCTTTTTGTCAACCATATATTCCACCCTGTCAACCGCAATGCCCTAGAGAACATACATGCTGTAATAACGACTTAACCATGTTTCTCATAGGCTACATGATAGGACAAAACTCTCAACGATAGCACAGTTTACAAAAGATAAAAGAACTTTAACTATAAATTAAAGTTCTTTCTTTTTTTAGATACATAATTTAAGATTAAAATAGCATTTGGAAAATAGGCACAATAAATTAAGTGAAAAAGTTTAAGGGCAAATCATAATGGCACGATTTTTCATTTCAACAAAAGTCTAACTTATTTCATCCTATTTTTAGAAATCACAAAAATTTTCGTATCAATTTATCTTTAAGTTTGGAATATGGCTGGTATCTTATCGGTAAATCTACGGAAGGGCTCTTTTTTACAATGCTCTTTTCATGAGAAAAGGTAAGGAAACTTCGCTTGCCGTGATAAGAGCCATAGCCACTATATCCAACACCGCCAAAGCCCATTTTTGTTGTGGCAAGATGGATGATTGTGTCGTTCACACATCCACCGCCGTATGGCACGCTGGTCAAAAATCTATTCACCACCTTTTTATCGTTCGAGAAAAGGTAGAGCGCAAGTGGTTTTTCAAAGTTCCTTATAATTTTGATTGCGTCATCAATGTTATCAAAACTAATCACAGGCATGATAGGTCCAAAAATTTCTTCCTTCATGCAAGCGTCATCAAGCGTGACATTATCTAGAATTGTCGGCTCAATTTTTAAACTCTTTTCGTCGCTATCGCCACCAAATATAAGGTTATTTTTGTCAATCAGTCCACAAATGCGGTTAAAGTGTTTTTCATTGATAATCTTGCCATAACTATCGTTTTTTAATGGCTCTGAGCCAAACATTTTGATGATTTCGGCTTGAAAATATTTCAAAAATTCTTCTTTCACGCTTTTATCAATTAAGAGATAGTCAGGAGCCACACAGGTTTGCCCAACATTCAAAAATTTGCCAAACGCCAAACGCCTTGCGGCTATCTTCAAGTTTGCCGTTTTGTCGATAACGCATGGACTTTTGCCACCAAGTTCCAAAGTGACAGGCGTAAGATTTTTCGACGCCTTTTCAGCAACCAACTTGCCAACGCTGACGCTACCTGTGAAAAAGATATAGTCAAAACGCTGTTCTAAAAGCGCAGAATTTTCTTCACGCCCACCTAAAACAACGGAAACATATCTTTCGTCAAAACACTCGCCTAGCAGTTTTTTAATGATATTTGATGTGTTTTTGGCGTAACTTGCCGGTTTGATAACCGCACAATTTCCCGCACCTATCGCGCCAATAAGTGGGTCGATGGCAAGCATAAATGGATAGTTCCATGGCGACATGATAAGCACCACGCCAAGCGGTTCTTTCACAATAAAACTTTTAGACGGAAATTGAGCAAGTGGAGTTCTCACTTTCTCTTTTTTTATCCAACTTTTTAAATGGCGTATGGCATATTTAAGTTCGCTTAGCACCATACCGATTTCGCACATATAACTTTCGGTTGCACTCTTGCCCAAATCAAGTTTGAGCGCCTCCATAATCTCTTTTTCATGCTTTTCAATGCCATTTTTAAGTTTTTTTAAGGCTTCTAGACGGAATTTATATGGTAATGTCTCGCCTAAATTAAAATATTCTCGCTGATTTTTAACTAAATCTTCAATCATAACATATCCTTTTGGTTAATATTTTTCTAATTATACATTAATTTTTTGGCAATAATTCGAAATAAATCTCTTTTAATTCCTCTTTGCTGAAAAGTTTTGGAACAGGATAGAGCGGATTTGCTTCATGCTCTGCGTGGCTTGCAAGTTTGTCGATATCCTCCTCTTTCAAATCGGCAATAGTGGTTGGAATATCGAAACGTTTGTTTAAATCTTCAATGTATGCGATAAACTTTTCTGATGCCACGCCGACGCTGTCACCTTCGCTTGCCACATTTGAAATTTTCGCTAAGGTCGCAAGTTTCTTCTCCGCAGTTTTTCCAAATTTCTTCAAAACATGAGGAAGAATCACAGCATTAGCAAGTCCATGCGGTGTGCCATACTGCCCGCCCAAACTATGCGCAATCGCGTGCACATATCCAACATAGGAAATTGTGAAACTTACGCCAGCATAGTATGAGGCTTTAAGCATATTCTCGCGCGCCTCGGCGTTATGGGGTTCATCATAGCAAGTTTTTAGGTTCTCAACGATAAGTTTCACCGCCTTTTCAGACATATTTCGTGTAAGTCTTGTGGTTGATTTACCAATATACGCCTCAACCGCGTGAGTTAATGCGTCCATACCAGTTGTCGATGTGATGTTTTTCGGCAAGTTGATGGTGGTCTTATAGTCCAAAACCGCATATTTAGGTATGAGCGGAAAACTATTTATCGCGTATTTATCGTGCGTTTCCGCATCGGTTATAACCGCCGCAAGTGTTGTTTCGCTCCCCGTTCCAGCCGTTGTTGGCACAGCAAAAAGTGGCGGTAATTTTCTTCTAGCCTTCAAAAGACCTTTCATCTTCGTTATGCTCTTTTTCGGATAGACATGCCTTGCAAGTATCACCTTCGCCGTGTCCATAACGCTTCCGCCACCAAAGGCAATCGCGCCGTCACACATGTTTTCGTTGTAGACCTTAAGCCCATTCTCCACCATATGCGTGGTCGGATTCGGCAAAATATCGTCAAAAATGGTAAGTTTTATATTCGCCTTAATAGTCTTCTCCTCAAGTTCCTTTGTCAGTCCTAAACTGCGAATAGACTTATCGGTAACAAGCATCACGTTTTTGATGTTTTCCTTTTGAAGAGTCTCGACAACCTCATCCATATTTTCCAAAATTTTAGGTTGACGATATGGCAAAAGCGGAATCATAACATGGAAACATTGCTGAAAAATTCGACAATAAATCTTTTTGAAAACGCTCATCTCTTTGTCATCACGCCCAGCATGAGTGATGGAAATCGCAAGTAGTATCTCGGCAGGATAATAGAAGACAAGGCAGAAAATTCCAAATATGCCTGAAACATTGCCAAACACATTGAAAAGTAGCATCATGTCGGATAGGAAAAACAACAAACTACCAAGCATGATTAAAAGATCTTTGCCAAAATATTTCTTTTCGAACAAGTTGGAAATGCTTTTGCCCAGCATGAAAGAAATAACAAAAGCGTAGACGATGACGATAGGAAGCATGCCATTAAAGTCATAGATTTTTGGCACCAAAATCACAATAAGCGCCACGCCAAAAATGATTAAAGAAATGAGAAAATCGCGCCAGTGAATTTTGTGAAGTAGTGAATAGGAAACAAAGAAAAAGATATGTCCAATCGCAAACAAAATCGCGCCGATAATGAAATAGTCGATAAGAAGAATATCCCCTAGGCACGCAAAGACAAGCGCCGTCAGCATGAAATATTTAAACAACCTATTTCGCTCTTTGCCCATAAAGAAAGCAAAGACAAAGTTGACCACGCCTAAGACAACAAAAAGCACGCTCGCCGTGGTTTTATAGATATATGGTTGATTGCTAAAAATGATATATAAAACATCAAAAGCGATAATTAAAAGTGCTAAGAATAAGTTTGTCCAAAAAAGAGTTTTTCGTTTATTCATATTTTACCTCTTTGGCATTTTAGCACACAATTTTATCATTTTACAAATAAAAATCGAAAAAATTACACGAAATATAAAAATTTATAAAAACTGAAAACATAATTTACATTTTTGTAGAATTATGAAAATAATTGTTTTGCAATTTTTATATTTTTGTATATTTTTGCAAACATAGAAATTTTAATCGCATTTTACTGCCTGCAAAATTTAACACCATATCAAAATGGCCACCAAAACTACCACAATATACAATCGGTAAATTTATTTTAATTTTTAAATAGCAACAAATTCAACCTAATTTTAGCACCACAAAACTCTTTCCTTACAACACCCTATCACTCACTTTTTCTTCAAAATCTTTCGGAGTTTAGATATATCAAGTTCTGTTTCGTCCTTTGTTAAAAGCACAACATTAGCCTTGCCAACAAAAGCACTTAATGCGTAATCGTTAAATTCTTCGAAAGTCACTTTTGCCTTCTCTTTTTGACTGCGCTTTGCTTGCCTATAAGTTAAAACATTTCCAAAAACACTATAATCATCCAAACTTCCATGCGCCTTGTTTAAAAGAGAAGTCGAATCAAGATTATACCTATCAAAATATCGTTTGCGCTCTAGGTCGAAAAGATTTTTCGAAAGTCCATTTTCTTTAACTTCTTCAATAAACTCGATAAGCAGATCATAGACCTTTTCCACTTTATCATGCGCACATTCAACAACAAAATTTCCAGAAAGTTCCCTAAAATCTTGATACAATCGCACGCTAACAGCATAACATGAAGAATTTTTAACACGAAACATTTCAAACGCCATCGACGAAAGCACATTGCTAATTAAGTTTTTAATATAACCTTCGCGCCTTGTCATAAATTCCTTTGCATCACCATACTTCCATGTTACCCTCAAAAGGGCTTTTTGCACCTCAAACGGCTCTTCTTTCACAAAAATACCTTCCTTAATCGGCAAACTGTCTTTGTAACCAAAGCCGATTTTCCCATCCGACATTAACCTGTCGCGCAGATATTTTTCGCACGCCTTTTTAACTCGCGACAACTTCACATTTCCCGCAACGCTAACAATAGTATTCTCCACAGAAAAATATGTATTTTTAAAATTAATAACATCTTGCGCAGTAAGTTTGCTCACGCTTTCCACACTTCCAAGCACAAGTTCACGCTCCATATTTTTTAAATTCTTCTCGCGACGAGTGTTTTTAAACATTAGCTCGAACGATTGATTTTGATTGGTCTTGCGCTTTGTTTTAATCTCCTGCAAAACCACTTCTTTTTCATCTTCAAATTCCTTTTCAAAGTCAGTAAAATTCGTGAAGCCCGAAGTTAAGTTGTTCATCATATTTTCAAAATCATCTTTATTGCAAAGTCCTAAAAATGTCATATTATTGATGCCTGTCATACCATTTCGATATGGATACAAACTTAAACTATCATAAAGTTCAGACTTAGTAAAAATTTCGTTAGAACAGCTACATAAACAATGTTCAGTCAAATGCGCCAGCCCCTGCTTATCTTTCCATTCATTGCTCGCGCCTGCGTTAAACCTGATTGCAACAGCCACGCCGTTTAACCTTTTCGAGCGCCTGTAAATGATTTTTAAACCATACTTTGTTGTCACTAACTTTCTCATAATTTCCTCTCAATTCATTATAATTTAAAAAGTCAAAAAAGTCAATTATATATTATTCTACTTGAAATTTAAATTAATATAACTATATTATGAAAAATTGTAATGTTAAAAGAAAAAATTTAATTTTAATAAATTTCAATAAGACTACACACTCCGCACGCTTTTCATATAGTAAGTATAACCATCAGCCCCATCCTTGCAAGCAAGTTCAGCTTCCGATAATATAGATATATAATACCATAAATTAGAAATATAATTTAAAAAAACTCAATTATTTCTACTAAAATTTTATTTCTCTAATTTTGATTGACAAATAAACAAAAAATATCTATAATATATAAAGATTTTTGATTTTGTTATGCTAGTTATAATATTAACTAAACCATAATCTTAAATCATAATCAAATAAATGTAAATTTGCGCTTTTCACTTTTATTCACAATAACATTTATTTTGTCAAAACCTACAAAAAACATATGCTGATGTGGCTCAGTTGGTAGAGCAGTTGATTCGTAATCAACAGGTCGCGGGTTCGAGTCCCGCCATCAGCTCCAATAAAAAATGCTCTATTTATTCATGGTTTTCTATGAAAATAGCGACCTGTTGATTAAAAAGGGCTCCCAAAAAATGCTTGCCATTTTTAGGGAAAAGGAACGCGTTTTCGCAAGATGTAAATTCAAACAAAGTGCGAATTGAAATCGAAAGAAAACAAAGTGACGCCGTCGCGGGTTCGAGTCCCGCCATCAGCTCCAAAATTTTTCAAGCCTAATCTTTTCAACGCATGCAATTTTACAACCTAACAAATTTCATCGCAAAATTCTTCACGACCTCGTAGTAAAACAGGATATTACTTCGACCTCCTAAGTCGACATTCTGGGTTCGAGTCCCGGCGGGGTCACCAAAATTAATTAAAAATAGCAGGTTTATTCCTGCTTTTTTTTGATATGTTAAGATTGATATATTTGTCGCTAAAATTTAATTGTCGCGTTTTAAAACTCAATTATTTTTGTCGCTTTTTAGTTTTAGAAATTATTTAAAAGCGGTCATCAAATTTTAACTATTTATTATAAATACTAACAAATCAAAGTTCTTTTTATAAATAATAGCGAAAACCAATCATCCATTTATTTTGCCCATTTACTATCTGTTTTTATGCTATTTTTCGTCCTTATAATATTACTTAATTTAAAGTTTAACCTTAGTATAGTAATTTAGATTTAAAAATATAACTTGTAATATGACGTGGCGAGTTGGTCGCAACGATTGTTTAGAATGTTGTCACTATGCCCTTTGACTTTCACAAACTCGACATTGCGCGCAGTGGCAAGAGAATCAAGTTCTTTCCATAGGTCAGAATTTAACACATCGCTCCCACCTGACGTTCGCCAACCATTCTTTTTCCAGTTTGTAAGCCAATTCTGATTGAAGGCGTTGACAACATATGCGCTGTCGCTGTAAACCTTAACCTTTGCATTTTCCGCTGTCTTTTCTAAGCCGACAATAACTGCCATAAGTTCCATGCGATTGTTGGTGGTCTCGTCCTCGCCACCCGAAAACTCCTCTGCTTCGCCGTTCGGTTTGATGTATATTCCGCCGTAACCGCCCTTGCCAGGATTGCCAGAGCATGCGCCGTCGGTGTAGACGACATCGCACTCTTCCGCATACTTGCTGTAGTCAACCACATCCGCCTTTTCATTCTCAAAGTAAAGTTCCTTCGCAATATCCTCAAGTTCTTTTGTTTGTTTACCAAAGTCTTGGCTAATCTTCACGCCGTCACCAGTCTTTCTCGGAAAGATATGAAAATGTAAATGCATAACCGCCTGTTCAGCACTTTTACCATTGTTGTTGAAAGTGTTGTAACCCTCAAAACCACAATCATTCACAAAATGATTACCAATCTTTCTCACGCTTGCCATAATTTTTCCAAGCGTTCTATCAGGGCAGTCAATCATATTGTCGTAGTGCTTTTTTGGAACAACCAGCGTGTGCCCATAGACATCGTTTGCTATATCCAAAAACGCATAGACATTTTCATCTTCATATATTTTATAGGACGGCACTTCGCCTTTCACAATCTTGCAAAACAAACAATCTTTCATAAAAACTCCTTTAACATTCATATTTTACCAAAAATGAAATAACAAATCAAATAATTTAGAACACTTTTAAAAATCTTGTTTCACAATGGAATGCGAACAAAATATAGTGTAATACGCATTGCATACTACACTATATTTGGTATATATTTATATAAAATAAAAAATTTAATTTGAGATATATAAACAATTCTTTATATAACTCTTTCGCCGTCTGGTTTTTTTAGAGCGTTTTCAAGTATTGCCACACTTTGACAGGAAACTTCGTAGGCGGTTTTCTCTTCGATGTCGCCATTTTCAAGTGCCTTTGTGTAGTTGCGTGACTGTATTCTGCCTGTCACCTCAAGTTTTGTGCCAACATCAAGATTTGCAACAAAGCGCGCGTTATGTCCCCAAAAGATGCAAGGAATATAGTCTGAGCGGTGATAACTTGTTGTGCGATTAACCGCGAGTAATACATCACAAATTTCCCTTTCAAATGGTGTTTTGCGATAAACTGGCGGTTTGCAGATATACCCCACAAGTTTAACATCGTTTACTTGCTCATTTTCCTTAGCCTCTTCAACATCCTTCGCAAAAAAGTGAAGAATGAGCCTATTTTTCTCGTTTTCGTTTTTGTTGTGACTACGATATTGTCCGTGCATAATCACGCTGTCGCCGACCTTGAGTGAGCCAGCATTTTCCGTTCTTTCGCTGATAGTGACAGGAATCGTGTCCACAGTTTTCGAAAGACGTTCCACCTCAAGTTCAAAATCTAAAAAATTTTCTCCCATGATTTGATGAGATACAACTGGTGCGGTTTTAATTTTTCCCGCAAGTGTTGCCGTGTTTGAAATTTCGTTTGTTTCCATAATATTATTTCTCCTTTAATTTGAGTGTTGCACTCCATTTCTGTCGACCGTGTAATTATCTTGATAGATTAATTCGCCAATACTGCAAACCTCGTAAGATTTATTCTTGAGCGTGGTCAAAATTAATCTTAAACCATCCAAAACATTGTCGCTGTTGTTATGCATGAGTATGATTGACCCATTTTGCACTTTACTAAGCACCCTGTTATTTATCTCAGATGCCGAAAGCCCTTTCCAGTCCAGCGTGTCAACATCCCACTGTATGGTTTTCAACCCGAGTTCTTCGGCGGTGTCAAGAAGTTGGTTGTTATACGAGCCAAACGGCGCGCGAAAGAGCGTGACTTCCTTTCCAGTTATCGCCTCAATCTTTTCGATTGATGTAGTGAGTTCCTCTTTAACGCTCTCTTTGTCAAGTTTGACCATGTCAGGATGCGTGTTTGAATGCGTGCCAATCTCACAACCAGCCCCGTCAATCTTTTTGACCATATCGGTGTAGTCATCCACCCAAAAGCCTACAAGGAAGAAGGTGGCGTTGACATCGAATTCGTCGAGTATCGCGAGAATTTCTTCCGTCTTATCCGCACCCCACGCAGCGTCAAAAGAGATAGCAACTTTTTTCTCTTCAGTGGCGACGCTGTAAATTGGCACCTTCCTTGGAGCATAGCCAAAAAAGACTTGAGCGGATGTTGAACCATTGATGGACAGAGCAAGCAAAATAATAACAAGAAGCATGATAGTGAAAATTTTAATGGACCTAGATTTGATAACACAGAAATGCATTTGCAAACCTCGCTTTTATTTTACAATTAAATTAGTCTTTCAACTAAAAGAAAATTACCTACTTTTGTTTTTCTTTTACTTTTTTTGTCGAAATACTTACTTTAATATATTTTTAATAGATTTGGAATAGAACAAAAAGATATAATTTGAAAAGACAAACAATTTCATAAATATTAATAAATTTAAACAAAAAATTATTTTTAAATATAATAAGATTATTTAAATTTAATAAATTTATAAATATGTTAAAAATTAAGAAATGTATTAAAAAAACTCTATTTTTTCAATAGAGTTAATTTTAGTTTATCAAATATTGGAATATTGTCTTTGTATCCTTTTGGATTTAGTGGACTTGGATGATATATTGGAATAAGTCGATAATTTCTAAAACCAATCGATATATCAAATTCTTTTCCAACATAATCTGCAAATTTTTTAATTTTGGTTTGCAAAATTGCTTGCGTTGGATGAACTCCCATAGTTAATATGATTTCACAAGGTATATCGTTTAATTGTTCTATCAATATAGGCATGCAATTTTTTGAACATTGTTCTAATTTATTTCTATCCGTTATAACGCACTTGCAACATTCAGTAAAATATATATCAGCAATTGTCAAACCGATATTATTTAAAAGTTTCTCTAACACTCTTCCAGTGCCCTGCAATTTACCTAAAGAATTATAAAAAGCCCTTTTACTTTCTATCCAACCATCTTTTGCAGGACTTTCTCCAATAATTATAAAATTCGTTTTACCATATTGTATTGAATTTTCTGTCAATTTAGGAAATTTGCCACACAAAGAACAATCATTTATTTTGTCTTGAACACTTAACATTTATCTTACCTTTTTTAATCAACAAAACTATAGGCGTCAATCACTTTTTCTTTAACCTCTTGCGTTCCGCTTGCTAGTCGGTCGTTTGATATTTTAACTTTCTTCGCTTCGATAATCTTAAATTTCAGTCCTAGGTCGATGACAGCCTGCTCTGTTCCGCCAACATACAAAACGCCCTTTCCGCCATTTGAGAAGTTACAATATTTCACGCCCTTACGGTATCTTGCGCAAGTTGGAATTTGCACAGTCGAAAGTCTCTTCACAAATCCTTTGTCGGTTATCACAATAACGCTGTCGAATCGGTTTTGCCCTGCATAGACAACATAGTCGTCTTTCTCAAGGTTCACGCCCATCACACCGCCAGAGATACGCCCTTGAAGAGGCACTTCGCTCTTATCAAAGTTGACAGTGTAGCCATGTTTTGTGAACATCAAAATGTTTTTCCCTTTTTCGTCAAGTTCGGCATTTATTAAAACATCATCCTCAGCCACTTTAAGCACTTGATAATAGGATTTAGTGATAACCGCGTCCTCATTTTTCATGCGTTTAATCATGCCTTTTTTGGTCATCATGATTATCTCTTGACTTGAAACAGGCACTATGCTAACTGGCGTTTCCATAATGTCGACATTTCTATCAATCTGCTTAAGCGTCACGCCCTTATCACGCCACTTACATTCGGCAATTTGAGCAACATTTACCTTCACACAATTACCTCGCTCCGTCAATATCAACACTTGGTCGGTCGACTTAACTTTGAGTTTTTGCGTGACAATATCAAAGAGCGTGGAACTATCGCCAATCGTTCTTGTCGATTTCATGTAACTTGACATATTCACCTTTTTGATGGTCTTGCCAGCAGTGAGAAGAAGATAGTATTCCTTATTTACCAGCATTTCTTCTTCGTCAAGTTTCTTCAAAACTATGTCGTCACTCTTATTTTCGTGGCTTCGGCGCGGATTGTTAAATCGACGCTTAATCTCAAGAATTTCGGTTTTAACCACTTCAAGTTGACGCTTTTTGGACGCCAAAATTGCCTCGTATTCCTTAATCTTCTCTTTCAAGTCCTTAAGTTCCTGTTGAAGTTTTGTCACCTCCAAGTTGACAAGTCTCGACAAGCGCATGTCAAGTATCGCCTGTGCCTGTTTTTCGCTTAGGTTGAATTTAGCGCGAAGTCTCGTCTTTGCCTCGGAAACGCTTGCTGAGGTTTTGATAATTTTGATGACCGCATCGATGTTTTTAATAGCAATCAAAAGTCCTTCCACAATATGTGCGCGGTCTTTGGCGATGTCCAAATCATACTTTGTTCTACGCACAATAACATCGCGCTGAAAGGCGGTGTAATATGAGATTATCTCCATTAAGCCCATTTGTTTTGGCTTTCCGCCTGCGATTGCCACCATGTTGATAGCATATGAAAGTTGCATATTCGTGTTTTGGTAGAGATATGCCAGAATTTTCTTGGCGTTTGCATCCTTTTTAAGACGGATGATGGCGCGCATACCAGACCTATCGCTCTCGTCACGAATTTCGCTGATGTCTTGGAGTTTGTCCTTATTCTTCTCTTTAAGTTCGGCAATCTTTTGAAGAAGGAGTGATTTGTTGACCTGATATGGCAGTTCCGTTATAACCAAACTTTGCTTGTCGCCGTTTTGTTCAATTCCCACCTTTGCACGTATGGTTATCTTGCCTTTACCCGTTTCATATGCGCTTCTAAGTCCGTCGCCGAAAATAAGTTCTCCGCCAGTTGGAAAATCTGGACCTTTAATTATCTTCATCATCTCGTCAAGCGAAATATTTGGTTTGTTGATGTATGCCACCACGCCGTCGATGACCTCACCCAAATTATGTGGCGGAATGTTTGTGGCAACGCCCACCGCAATACCAGACGCACCATTGACAAGTAGGTTTGGAAATCGCCCTGGCAAGATATCTGGCTCTTTCAAAGTGTCGTCAAAGTTCAAACTCCACCTAACTGTGTCTTTCTCAAGGTCGCGTAGTAGTTCCAGCGCAAGTGGAGTCATCCTTGCCTCAGTGTAACGCATAGCAGCAGCGCTGTCGCCGTCGACCGAACCAAAGTTTCCATGTCCGTCCACAAGTGGCGCACGCAAAATGAAATCTTGTGACATACGCACCATGGCATCATACACAGAAGAGTCGCCGTGTGGATGATACTTACCCATGCAGTCACCGACAATTCTTGCCGATTTTCTATATGGCTTGTCTGGTGTCAGCCCTAATTCCATCATAGAATAAAGGATACGCCTTTGAACAGGTTTAAGTCCGTCTTCCACTCTCGGAAGTGCTCTGTCCATAACGACATGCTCTGTGTAAGGAATCATAGAGTCGCGAAGAACATCACTTAGGTTCTTCGTTATAACTCCACTTCCGCCATCTCCATAAAAACTTTTTTCTTCCATAACTTTCTCTCTTCTTTCGACCTTTTTTAAACTTTCTTCGTATTTCTCATGAAGTTTTATCGCCTCATCTGAAATTTCTTCATTTTCCGCTTCAACATCTTCGCTTTCTTCGTCAGTATTCTCGCTTTCGGTAGGTTCTTCGTCTACATCACTTTCTTTGCCTATTGTAGCACTTTCTTTGTGGGTTTCTTCTTCTATAATTTCATTTTCGGCAACATCTTCATCTAAAACGCTTTCTTCGCTTTCAACATTTTTTTCTTCGCTTGTTGAAGCATCCATTTCTATATCATTTTTCTCGCTCTCGGTTATCTTATCATGATTTTGTATACTCTCTTCTTTGCCATTCTCTTCCAAACTTTCCGCCCTATCTTTAAGCAATTTATTTTCATCCAAAACCAATTTTTCTTCCACTTTTTTCTTTGGAATATTTACCTTGTTTAAAACTCTTTTTGTTTTTATTTGCATATCTTCATATTTGCTATCTTGAGTTTTCTCTTGAGTTTCTTCAATGTTTTCGTCTAGACTTTTTGGTTCGCTTTTTTCTTCATTTGGTTTTTTCTTATGAGTAGAGATATCTTCTTTTTTTGCGTCGCTTTTAATATTGTTTTTTTGCTCAACTTTTGGTGCTTCTTTCAAAACTTCCTGTTTTTCAAGCGACCAAATATCCATTTGACCGTCCAAAACGACAGGCGCAGGTTCTTCTTCCTCTTTTTCCTCTTCGGGAAGTAAGAGTTCGTCGTAACACATCTGCCCCTCAATCGGTTTATTAAGTTCCTGCTCGTTATCTCTATCGTCCATGCGTCCTCATCAAATTTTGCTGTAGTCTTTCATAAAGGTATCTTCTCTGTCGAAGTTGGCGTGCTCGTTGATATACGCCTTTCTGTCCTCAATCGCATCGCCCATAAGCGTGGTGATAAGTTTTTCCGCTTCCGCCGCGTCTTCGATTGTCACTTGGATAAGTGTGCGTTTTTCTGGATCCATAGTGGTCTCCCAAAGTTGCTCAGGGTTCATCTCGCCAAGACCTTTATATCTTTGAATCATGTATCCCTTTCCAACCGCCTTAACCGCACTAGGCAATTCCGCATCGCTGTAGACATATTTTTCGTAGTCCTTCTTATACACCTTATAAAGCGGTGGAAGTCCGATAAACACATGTCCATCAGTGATGAGTGGTCGCATATATCTAAAGAAAAATGTAAGGAGTATTGCCCTGATGTGCGCGCCGTCTTGGTCGGCATCGGATAGGATGATGACCTTGTTATATTTCAAACTTGAAAGGTCAAAGTCCTCGCCAAAACCAGTGTCAAGCGCGGAGATAATCGTTCTAATCTCCTCATTTGCAAGCACTTGGTCAACACGCTTTTTCTCGGCGTTCAACGGCTTACCACGAAGTGGAAGTATCGCCTGAAAAGACCTATCGCGTCCTTGCTTAGCCGAGCCACCTGCCGAATCGCCCTCAACGATAAAGAGTTCGTTCTTCTCTCTATTTCTCGACGAGCATGAAGCAAGTTTACCAACAAGGTTAAAGTTCTCAGCATTCGCCTTTGCACGCGTAAGTTCCTTGGCCTTTTTCGCCGCCAGTCTAACCTTCGCCGCATTTTTCGCCTTATTTATGATAATCTCTGCAACAGTCGCGTTCTTTTTATCGTCTAAAATACGCGTAAGTTCTCTAAGCGTCAAATTTTCAACTTCAGTTTTAGCCTCAATATTGCCTAGTTTTGTCTTTGTCTGACCTTCAAACTGAACATTGTTCATCTTAACATTGATAATTGAGGTCAATCCTTCGCGGAAATCTTCGCCTAAAAGGTTTGCCTCTTTATCCTTTAAAAACCCATTGTTTCGCGCATAGTCATTGAAAACCTTAGTGAACGCCGACTTAAACCCAGTCTCGTGCATGCCACCTTCTGTGGTTGGAATGTTGTTGACAAAGGAAAAGGTGTTTTCTGTGTAGGAGTCGGTGTAGATTATGCTGACTTCAAGTTGCAAAATCTTGCTCTCTGCGCTAAAGTATATCGGAGTTTTAAAAAGTGAGGTTTTACCTTCAACAAGGTATAGTGCAAAATCGGAAATTCCGCCCTCGTAGTGAAATTTATAGTCCTCGCCTGTTATCTCGTCGTAAACCTCAATCTTGAGTCCCTTGTTCAAAAACGCAAGCTCTCTTGAACGCCTTATGATTGCCTCTAAGTTGAATTTTTGCTCACCAAACACGCGGTCGTCAGGCAAAAATGTGACAGATGTGCCTGTTTCCTTACTCGTTCCAATCTCTTTTAGTGGTGCAACTGGAACACCGCTGTGAATTTTGCCATTTTCATCTTCATACGAATGAAATTCGATAAAATATTTTTTGCCGTTTTTGCAAACAGTCACCTTGCACCATCTTGAGAGCGCATTCGTGACCGACGCACCAACGCCGTGGAGTCCGCCAGAGAATTTGTAGTTTTCGTTATCGAATTTTCCGCCAGCATGCAAAGTTGTGTAGACCACTTCAACACCGCTTTTCTTAAGTGTTGGATGCATGTCTACTGGAATACCACGCCCATTATCGCTCACCGTGGCACTGCCATCCTTATTGAGTATTATTTTAATCGTGTCGCCATAGCCGTTACTTATCTCGTCAATGGCATTGTCGACAATCTCCCAAAGTATATGATGATAGCCACGCGAACTCGTCGTTCCGATATACATACCAGGGCGAAGCCTAACAGCCTCTAATCCTTCCAAAACCACAATATCTTTAGACTCATATTTCTTTTCTGCCATTCCAAACTCCATTAATATGTAAATTCATAAAAATTCAATTATCAAAAATCAAAATTTTGAATAATATCCTAATAGATTATATCACAAAAATGGAAAAATAAAAAAATGATTTTAGATATTTTTCGGTAAATTTATGCTTTCTTTCAATTTTTAGTTTTTCGAAGCTGTCAAAATTTACGCGTATAAATATTATCTATTTCGCATGATTATTCATAAAAATTATCTATTATCACAATCAAATTATAACCAAAATAAATTAAATTTTTATTTGATTTAAATAAAATTTTATAACAAATTTAAGAGCCATATTCATAAAAATTACTATAAGAAACAAACTAATTTAGAGGTTATATGAAAAAGATTATTTTAACTGGTGGCGGAACCGCTGGGCATGTCTATCCCGCCCTTGCGCTTGTTGACGGACTGAAAGATTATGAAATTCATTACTTTGGAAGTGGTGGCATGGAAAAAGAGATTTTAAAAAATTATCCAACTATTACTTATCATGAAATACCCACTGTGAAACTTGAACGAAAACTGACGATTAAAAACCTTTTCATTCCGTTTAAACTTTTTTCGTCTATCAAGCAAACAAAAAAAGAGATGAAAAAAGTTGATGCCAACATCGTCTTTTCAAAAGGCGGTTTTGTGTCTGTGCCTGTGGTCATATCTGCTCACAAACTAAAAATTCCAGTCATCAGTCACGAAAGCGATTTAAGTTTCGGACTTGCAAATAAAATCATTTTAAAATATTGCGATGTCATGTGCACCACATTTGAAGAAACCGCGAAAAATAAAAAATGCGTCCACACTGGTCAGCCCATACGCGAAAAAATATTGCACGGAAAAAAGCTCAACATCAAAAGTGATAAGCCGTGCCTTTTGGTTCTCGGTGGAAGTAGTGGGGCGAAATTTTTAAACGACTTGGTGTATGACAACATCGAAGATTTAACAAAAGATTTTTATGTTCTACATATCTATGGAAAGAGCGGGAAAAAGATGGAACACTCAAACTATTATGGTGTGCCCTTCACTGACCACATTGAAAACTTTTATGCTTCAAGTGATGTCGTTCTCTCTCGCGCAGGAAGTGGCGTGATAAACGAGTTAAAAGTTTTGAATCTACCTATGCTGTTAATACCATTGTCAAAAAAGATTTCGCGTGGAGACCAGATTGAAAATGCAAAATATTTTGAAAGAAAAGGCTACGGGGGTTGTCTTGAAGAAGAAAATGCTAGTTTTGAAAAAATTAAAGAAAATTTATTAAAATTAACTAAAAATTCGCAAAAAAATAGCAAAAATTCAAAAAAAATTGAAAAAATCAGGGCAAATTCTATGATTTTAGATTTAATTAAAAAATATGAGAAAAAATAATCTAATATTTTGTTTTATCGGAAATCAAGTCTAGCATAATTAGTGATTATAATTATTTTACTATAAATTTATTTTAATCATCTTAAAATTCTGGCAAGATTTGGAACGCCATAGCCTTCACTGTTTGCATCAAAACCTATGCTTTGGCAACCTCTAAGCAGTCTAAACTTTGCCTCATTTGGTTTCAGTTTTGGAAAGCGCTCAAACATCAAACAGACCACCCCTGCAATCATAGGAGTTGCCACACTTGTGCCACTGAGTTTGGTGTAGAAATTTTTTCTGCCACATGAAATAATATCCACACTCGGCGCAACGACGTCAGGTTTATAATGCCTTAACGCTGGACCTCGAGAAGAGAAAGTTGCCATTTCGAAAAAATCTTTATTGTAAGAATTTTCGTCAAACCTATTGTCGTCAAAACCACCAACAGTGATAATTTCAGGGCTTATTCCTGGCGACTTAATCGTGCTTTCATTTGGTCCACTGTTGCCAGCGGCTGCCACCACCACAACGCCGTCGCGCCATAGTGCATTCGCTCCTTGCATGATAGGGTCATTATATCCTATCGGCTCACTGCCAAAACTCATGCACACAACTTTGATGTTAAACTTTTCGTGATTGTCATATATCCACTCCATCGCGTCCAATATCTTATTCGCAGTGGCTTCGCCAGTTTCACTCAGCGCCTTCAAAACAAAAAGGTCGGCACGTGGCGCCACCCCACAATATTTGAAATTAGACAAATACCCACCGCCTGCACACACTCCGCAAACAAACGTTCCATGTCCGTTGTCGTCATAAAAATTCTTTTTGTTCTTCACAAAATCTTTGAAAACTCTTATACGATTGTCCGTCAGCATAAAGTCACAATGTGGCGCAATTCCGGTGTCAATGAAGGCAACTCCAACACCTTTTCCTGTAAGGTTAAATTCGTGCGTCTTTAAAATTTCCTTCGCTATCTTCATTTGATAACTTGCAACTGTAAGCGAAGAAATATATTCCACCATATTAAGTTTAGATAGCGCCAAAATCTCCTCTTTGGTCGCCTTACAATAAAAAGCCTTAATGAATAAATATTCATTTATGATATGTATATTGTTTCTTCTTAAAAAGTTAAATAGGCGTGCCTTATCGTTGTAATAGACAAAGCAACCTATCCTATTCCCCTGACTTAAGCAGGAAATCAGTCCAAAAAGTCTATTGTCAATCTTTTCCATTTATCTCGTCAATTATCCTTATCATATTCTCATATGCGCCGTTCGGCAGATACATCCTAATTGCATTTAAAGAGGAAATAAGCGAGTCATAATCAAACTCACCGCTCGCCTTTTGTCGTTTAATTTCGTCTCTCAACCGATTTAGCAGTTCGTCATGAGATAAATCTTTGAGTTCGTCATACTTTTTGTTCAAATCTTCTTTGACATCCTCATCTATCTTTTTATCCTCAAACGGCTCATTTTTTGCAAAATCACTTAATTTCATAACACCTCTTTAGTTACAATATATGATGAAATTTTCATTTTTTACACAATTTATGAAATAAACATCATATAAATATTATATGGATAATTTTAGTTACTACCCTAAAGGGATAATCATGAAAGACGGCAAAATAAGCGAAGAGTCGGCGAGATCGCAAGATAATGCGAATAGCAACACGAACTCGTCAAACTCTAGCAATTTTGGAAATTTTGGAAACCTGTTTGCAAATAAAAACATAAACGACTTGCTCCCCCTCCTGCTCGGCAAGGCAAACCTAAATAAAAACGAAATGCTGTCGCAAATCATGAACAGCATTTCCAAAAATGATACAAATAAAGATAAACCAAAGGAAAAAATAAAAAAACAAAACTACATTGATGAAATGTAGTTTTTGCTATTGTAATTTTAAATATAATTATGGATATTAAATTTTAATCGTCCACTACGCAACCATTCTCAAAAAACACCTTTCGCTTGCAAATCTTATCCGCAATCTCTGGTCTTGTTGTAGCCAGAATAAGTGTGGTGTTTTGAGTTTTCAATCTTTTAATCATGCTGAGAATCGCGTCTATATACGCTCCTGAAATTTCGTCAAAGATGTTGTCAACAAGCAATAAATCAATCGGCCTAAAAGATAGGCGAATTAGAGATAGAATATACTTATCCTCAATTCTAATATTTTTCAGTTTGACATCTCTTAACCTTTCAATCGAAAATTCGATGATGGCATTGTTGATAAGTTTTTCTGTCTCCGCCTCTTTCACACCTTTTTTAAGCAAAATATACTTAAAATTCTCGTAAACCGTCTTATTCTCCAAAAACACAGGGCAATATGGCACATATCCCACACTCACATCCGTTTTAAAATCGACCTTTTTAAGTGGTATCTTATTGATATATATTTCGCCACTGTCGAAATTTTCAAGTTTCGCAATCACTCTCAAAAGGCTTGTCTTTCCGCTATTCTGCTCGCCAATAAGCGCCACACTCTCGCCGACTGCCACATCAAGATTGATATTGTTAAGCGCATAATATTCCTTTGTGTATTTCAAAAACAAATTTTTAATTGATAACATATTTACCTCTTTGTTTAACTATATTGTTAAATATCACTTATATATATGATACATTAAAATAACAAAAAAGAAAAGCGATTTAATCAACTTTCCTTTTAGAATATTTAATTTATTATAAATTAGATTGCTATTCTTCCACCTTTGCTTTTATCTCAAGTTCGTTTGAAATATTTTCTATCGATGTCAGCACATATCCAGTTCCAGCGTCGTTTTGCACCGCTTCGCCCACCACAACTCTAAAGGTAAGTGTGGCGTCTGCCTGCGTTGTGAAAATATAGGTCATATTGCCTTTCTCGCCATACTTTTCATAGGTCTCGTTTCCGCTCATACCATTTGAATTTGCAAGTAGCACCGTTATGTTATACCACTCGTCACCATTTGTGATTACAATATCCTGTCTATCCTGCCTCTCTTCTCCAAAATTTAAGGTCAAATTGCTGGCAGAAGATTTGATTTGCAAATCAACAAATCTTTCTTCCACCCTGCTATCATTATCAAGCACCATTCGCACCGCATAGGTTCTACTCAACCCTTGCGTCGCATTAGTAAGGTGCGCGCACTGAAGTCCTTGGTTATCACATCCCACCATAAACACCAAAATCGCACTTAAAAAACATAAAAGTAACTTTTTCATAAAATTATTATTTCCAAATAACAGATAAATAATCGTTTGTTTTTCAAAATAAATATGGTGTGGTATGCAATATATACTACACCAGATATAGTATTGAAGAGTGAAAAGTGAAAGTGAACCATTCTGGTTCACAGTGAAGAGTTGTGGATGTGCAAACGCAAAGCGTTTGAGTGAAAAGTGAAGAGTGAAAGAACGCCAACGGCGTTCCTTTACTGGAAGCCTCCACCTTCACTCTTCGTTTTTCACTGTTTAAAACAAAAGTTTATTTTCATCCCCTCCCCACAATGCCACGCTTACACTTTTTCTAAATCAATTTTTAATTTTCGTACAGATGGGCTTTGCCCAACTTAGAAAATTAAAAATCACCTACAGGGAAGAGGACTAGGTGGAGAAACCAACAGAGTAGCGGTTAGGAAAGAAAATTCTTTCCGTGCCCGCGTTAAGCGTAGTTGGTGTCTGTCCTAAACGCATGCATATTCCGTCACCTTAATCGTGAACTGCACGCCAAAATAGT
>CALWEZ010000032.1 GCA_944377455.1 uncultured Clostridia bacterium | reverse complement strand
TTGAAAGAACAAAGGAATAAAATGTAATTATAAACCAAAAATATAAATAATTAAAAAATCACACCAAGTTATCTTTAAAGGTAGATTTTGTGGTGTGATTTTTTTCTATGATGCCGAATGGTGATTGACTGCGCATTATGTAAGAGCATGAAATTGTTGCGCTTACATCTTTTTCATTTCTTTTTTTATCTTTTCAATCTTTGGCTCGACTTTGTCTTTCATCTCGTTAATCTCTTTCTTTACCGCTTTTTCGCCTTTGTTGACTATGGATTTTGCGTCTTGCGAGTGCTTGTAAAGAAGAGCGCCTGTTATCATGCCTGCACCAAAGCCTAGAAGTGTCATTAATTCTTTCATATTTTCCTCCCTATTTGTAGTATCAGCAAAAAAACGACAAAATATGCATAAAAAATGAAGAAAAGCCGTTGGCTTTCAAGTGAAGAAAAATCTTTGATTTTTAAGTAAAGAGAGGGCAGTGCTTTCCAGCGATGAGCGGTGGAATTATAGAGTGCTTTTCTTTTTCGACAAAATAACAAAATATTAGTTAAGTTAAAAAAATGTGCGATCTCATATAGTGCTTTAAGGGGTGGAGTATGTTAAGCAAAATTCTTCCTGAAAAGATTGCACATATTGTTGGCTCGAAAATCAACTTAAAAAGCGTCAACGAGATAAGATTTCGTGCGGACAAGCCTATCATTGTGGCGGTGGGTGGGAAAAACTATTTTTTAAGCGAAAATGGACTAACTTCGTCGTTAAAGGACGCGTTGTATTCTTCAAAGATTGTCATCGAGGATATCATTTTTCGTGCGAGCGAGTGTTCGATATATTCTGTCAATGAGCAGATTAAAAAGGGGTATATTGTCACTGAAAATGGGCTGAGAATCGGTATCGGCGGAAATGTGGTGGAAGAAAACGGACAGGTTAAAACCATGACAAATTTTAATAGCGTGAATATCCGCATACCGCACGCCATTAAAAACTGCTCGCTTTCATATTTTCCATACATCGTGCATGACAACACCATTGAAAACACGCTTGTCATCTCGCCACCAGGGTGCGGAAAGACCACTTTTTTACGCGATTTTGTGGCGCAATTAAGCGAGCGAAATTTGACCTACAATGTGTTACTACTCGACGAGCGTGGGGAGTTGGACACCGAACTTGACGCAAACTTTTTTGACAAAATTGCCTTTTCGAGCAAGAAAATGGGCTTTGAGAATGGTATTAGGTCGCTTTCACCAGACCTAATTGTCACAGACGAGGTAGGACAGGAAGAGGATGTTGATGCCATTTTATATGCTTCGACCTGTGGGGTGAAAATACTTGCTTCCACTCACGCCGACAACATGGAGACTTTCATCAAAAAGGCACTTTTTCAAAAGTTAATTAAAGAAAAGGTGTTTAAAAGGTATGTGCTACTCTCTAAACGCAATGGCCCTGGCACGAATGAAGGGATATACAACGAAAATTTTTCGCGGTTGTCGTCTAGTTTTTGATATGGTTTGTGCTTTTTGAAACAATATTTTGGTAGGTGTAGGTTTTTATTGAAATTTAGAAGATTTTTTGAATTTGTTGAGCAAAATTGGGTGCAAAATTATCGGCTATCAAAGAATTGTGTGAGTTAAATAAAAATGGAATTTTTTAATGCTTAAAAACTTATAAAAACCATCTAAATTACCTAAAAGGGAGAGAAAAATGAAATATATCATTATTGCCATCTTATTTGTGATTTGTCTTGTTGTTGGTTACACATTTTTCAACAAGTATAACAAGCGGAAAAAGTTTTTTAAAGCGCTTATCATGCTGGCGGAAAAGTTGACCGTGGAAATTAATTTTTCACGCGAAAGACTGAAAGTTTTGATTGAAAATTTTGACAAAACCACAAAACAAAATTTGTTGGGTATTGATGAGGGATTTTTGAACTATCTCGACCGCAAAACCGAGTTGAACGATAAGGAAATCTTCAAAAAGGCGGACGTCTTAAAGAAGGAAGAGAAAGATTTTATCTTACTTTTTTTGAAAACGCTGGGGCGAAGTGATGTGGAAAATCAAACGAAGGAGATTGCAAATTTCACAAAGCGATTTGAAGAGTTTAAGGCGGTGAGTGACACGGAGTATAAAAAATATGGCACATTATCGCTTAAATTAAGTTTAATTGCAGGGCTATTCTTTGTGATTGTGCTTATCTAACATTTGGCGGAGATATTCGTGCTTATCGTTAGTTTGGTGGTGTTTAAAATTTACAGAAACTATATATTTTTCACTTAACAAAATTGCCTTGTAATTAAAACCATTTAACAAAACTATCCGAAAAACAAATTCACTGCCTTTTAGCACTTAATAAAATCGAATTTTTCGCTTAACACCATTAAAAAAATAACAACTCTCATTTAAAATTTTTGCCTATGTGCTTGATTAGATTAGAAAAAGGATGATGTATGGAGGTTGAAATAATTTTCAAAATTGCGGCGATTGGCATACTCACTGCTGTTGTCAGTCAAATACTCAAAAACAGCGGAAAAGAGGACATTTCCACGCTTGCCACGCTTGCAGGAGTGGTCATCGTGCTTATCATGGTGATAAACCTGATTGCCGACCTATTTGACACGATTAGAACAATCTTTAATTTCTGAAAGGAGGGCGAATATGGATTCTCTTTACAAGATAATCGGCGTGGCGCTGATAACCTGCATTGCTACGCTCGTTGTTAAACCTGTTCGCCCTGATTTTGCCGTGTTTATCTCTATTGTTGGCGGAATAATCATTCTCTTTATGCTGGCTGGGTATTTGACGGAGATATTTGATGTTTTTAACCAGATTTTCAATTTCACAAATGTTAATTCTTCCATCTATAAAATCATCTTCAAAATTATCGGCGTCGGCTATCTTGTGGAGTTCACTGCAAGTTTATGCGCTGACTCTGGGAATAGCAGTCTTGGCGATAAGGTGCTTCTCGGCGGAAAGATAATAATACTCGTTATGGCACTTCCGATTGTCACAAGTATTCTTGAAATTGTTATGGAGTTACTGCCGACATGAAGAAGAAAGATAAGAAATTATTGCGAAAAAGGCGAAGCGTTTTCATTATTGTTTTCATCATCTTCATATCTTCCTTCTTTGGCAGTTTCACGATTGACGGATATGTGTTGAACACTCCTATTGTTATGGCGGAAAGCGAAGAGGATAGCATAGAAGAGGAGTTACAGATTGAGATTGATGAGCAACTTGGCGACCTTGATTTTTCCGACCTAGAGACATATATAGACGGCCTTGAAAGTTCGGTTAAGGAAATGTTCTCTGGCGGATTTACAGCAAAGGTGGAGAGTTTAATAAACGGCGAATATATCACAGGCGACAGTTTTCTTAGTTCCGTCTTTTCGCTTCTTTGGGATGGCTTACTTGACTTTCTGCCGATAATTGCGAGCATTATTGCGATTTCCATACTTGGCGGAATGGTGGGCAACTTGAAGCCGAACACAGGCGGAAAGTCGATTGGAAATGTCGTCCACTTTGTGACTTATGGTGTCGTCATCGTCTTTTTGGGAACAACGCTTGTGGAACTTATTGCCTTGACGAGCAGGACGCTGACAAGTCTAAAAAGCCTTATGGACATGATTTTTCCGGTGCTTTTGACGCTTCTCACTGCGGTGGGCGGAAGCGTTTCGGTTGGGTTATATCAGCCTGCGATTGCGCTACTTGGCAACATCTTCATCTCGCTTATCACATATTTTCTTATGCCGTTATTTATCTTTTCAATAGTCTTTTCTATCGTCGGCAATCTTTCAAACAATGTGAAATTAGACAAGTTCGTAAGTTTCCTTCAAGGCACTTTCAAGTGGTCGATTGGTCTACTTTTCACTCTCTTTTTAGGGTTTATTACCATTCAAGGCATCTCTGCAAGCGCGGTGGACGGGCTTTCCATTCGGACGGCAAAATACACGATTAAAAGTTATGTGCCAATTGTGGGCGGATATGTCAGTGACGGACTATCGATTATCATGGCATCAAGCATGCTGATTAAAAACGCGGTGGGAACGGCTGGGCTTCTTCTAATACTTTTCAGCGTGATTTCGCCAGTGATAAGTTTAATTCTCTTTATGCTTTCGCTGCGCTTTATGGCAGGCATAATCGAGCCGATAGGCGACAAAAAGACGGCGAACTTCGTTTCGGATATATCAAAGAGCATGAGCATGCTTATCGCTCTCATTGTTGCCGTTTCCTTTATGTATATGGTGATGACGGGACTGATAATGATGAGCGCGAATCTCATATAAGCAATTGGTGCGGACACCAACTACGCTTAACGCGGGCACGGAAAATTATAATTTTCCTAACCGCTACTTCGTCGGTTTCCCATCCCAATCCTCTTCCCTGTAAGTGATTTTCAATTTATATTTGTCGGGCAAAGCCCTTCTTCAAATAAAATTGAAAATTGATTAAGAGAGTGAAAGTAGAGCGTTGCGGGTTTAAGTGAAAAGTAAAAAAATTTGGAGTTATAAATAGAATAAATCAAAAACAAATAATTTGTAAAATAAGGAGAAAAAATGAGCGGAATATCTGCGTGGCTATTATCTATCACAGGTGTGGTGCTACTATCGGTGCTTTGTGAGTTTATTTTGCCAGAGGGGCAGATTAACAGGTATACGCGTGTGATATTTTCCTTTGTCACGCTTTTTGTCATCATCTCTCCGCTTCCGTTACTTTTAAACAAAGAAATCGACTTTTCTTTTCCAAACTACGACTACACTCTTCAAGAGGACTACCTATACGAATTAAATTTAAATAAACTGGACGCCATTCAAACTGACTTACAAGCGGAGATTGAGGACGCGGGGATATATAACATTAAAATATCGATAAGTGCCAACGCGTATAGCGAAAATTTGGAAATTTACTCAATATATGTCGAACTTTGCGATATATCATTTTCCGCCGATTTTGAAAATAAGAATATTAGTGAGGCAAAGCATGTGATTGAAGAGATTATTTCCTATATGCCGTCACTGAAAGATGTTCCAATTTCTTACGATAGTTAGTTTATTTTGATTTAACCAAATTTGTAAATTTCAAGGAGTTTATTATGGACAAACTTAAGGAATTATTTAAAAAGATAAAAGGTGTCAAGCACATTGAAATTTATTTGGCGGTCATTGTTGGGCTTATAGTTATAATTTGTTACTTCCTCTTTGTTACAAAGCCTGAGGACAAAAAAGAAGAAAATTCGACAGGAAATTATTCCACTGCACAGGAATATGCGGACTATCTTGAGAATAAATTATGTAATGTATTGTCCAACATGACAGGGGTCGGCGATGTCAGTGCGATAATCACGCTTGATGGTGGTTTCACTTACGAGTATGCGGTGGATAGCGAGACAAACACCACAACCTCTGGCTCATCAGAGACATCTGTCACTGTGGACACGACAATATTAGTTGACGGAGAACCTTTAGTTGTCAAAGTAAATTATCCTAGTGTAAAGGGGGTGGTGATTGTTGCCGAAGGTAGCGAAGACTTTGCTGTGAAAATGGATATACTTGATGCCGTTCAAACACTTTTAAGTGTGGATGCGGGCAGTGTTACCATACTTGCATAAATAAAAATCTAAAAGGAGAGTAAAATGAAAAAAAGAACAAAAATTATCATTCTTTCACTAATGATTGTGCTTTTGGGCGTGACAGGGTATTTGAACATCGTTTTAAACAACAATGTCAGCCAAACCACAACAACGACCACAACATCTTTCTTTGTTTCGTATAGAAACGACAGAGAGACATCGCGTGACCAACAAATGCTATATTATGACGCAATAATCGACAGCGAAACCTCAAGTCAAGAGGCTAAGACTAATGCAGAAAACGCTAAACTTGAACTTATCGCTTCAATGGAGAAGGAACTGGACACTGAGAATTTGGTTAAAGCCTGCGGTTTTTCCGATTGCGTCATCTCAATAACCGACCCTAATGTCAACGTGGTTGTGGAATGCGCTAGTCTCACTGAGGACGAAGTGACGGTTATCACTGACACCGTTTCCGAGGCTTTAGGCATAGAACCAAGATATATTGTGATAATTCCTGCTGAATAGTTTGCTTTTTTAAAAATTATGTGCTAAAATGGTGCTATAAAAGGGAGTTTTTATGGCAGTAAAGTCTGAAGATAACAAAAATAAGGGCAAAATCACACTTGATAGAGACATCTTAGTTTCTATCATTAACCTTGCCACAAAAGAGATAAACGGCGTTGTCAGTGTTGGCGACAAAAATCGCTCATGGCTGAAAAAAGCCTTTAATCGTAAAGATGATGGCGTTGTCGTCAAATTCGAAAAGAACGGCGCGCTCACAATCGATGTCTATATCAACATCTATGTCGGCTCAAATGTGCCTGACATTGCCTTCCGCGTGCAAGAGAACATCCGTAACTCACTCGCAACTATGGTGGCATTAAAACCTATGAAAATCAACGTTCACATCCTTGATGTTGAGTGCGATAAAGAGGCGAACGATGCGTAGAGATGCAAGAGAGAGCGCATTTAAACTCATCTTTGAAACTCTTTTTAAGGACGCGGAAAAGGAAACGCTTGACGAAGTGACAAGCCCACTTAAAAAGGAAGCGGATGTTAAGTTTTGCGAGGATATTTTTAGCGCCTACATGGAGCATAGGGATGAACTTGAGAGCGAGGTGGCGTCGTATTTACAAAATTTTGACCTTTCGCGTGTCTATCGCGTCGACCTTGCTCTTATCTATCTCGCACTCACAGAGATAAAATACCTTTCCACTCCAAAGGCGGTGGCGATGAACGAGGCGATTGAGATTTCTAAAAAATATTCGACCTCTGACAGCAAAAAGTTTATAAACGGAATACTTTCGGCGATAATGGGTTAATATGAATGCAATAAGTGTCACAAAGTTTAATAGTATTGTTAGGGACATCTTTAACAGCGAGGAACTTCTCCACAACATCAGTATTGTTGGAGAAGTTTTTGGCGTGTCACGGGCAAAAACCGCCATTTACTTTTCGCTTAAAGACGAAGAGAGCACTCTTCCATGCCTAACTTTCAACCTATCACTTTTTGACAACGTCAAGGAAGGCGATATGGTGACCATTCAAGGCTCGCCAAACTACTATGTTAAAAGCGGAAGGTTCAACTTTATTACATACAGCATTGTGCCGTCAGGGCTTGGGCTACTCTATCAAAAATTTGTCGAACTTAAAAACAAACTTGAAAAGGAAGGTCTTTTTTCGCAAGAACACAAAAAACCTATGCCGAAGAGCATCAAGCGTATCGGCGTTGTGACGAGTAAGGACGGCGCAGTCATTCAGGATATCAAGAATGTCGCTTGGCGTCGAAATCCGTCGGTCGACATCGTGCTTTATCCTTGTAAGGTGCAGGGCAATGGCGCCGAAAAAGAGATTGCAGAAGGAATTGACTTCTTTTCGAACTACGATAATGTTGACGCCGTGGTTGTGGCGCGTGGCGGTGGCTCACTTGAAGATTTGTCCGCTTACAACACCGAGATTGTGGCGCGCTCGGCATATAACTGCAACAAATTCCTTGTTTCTGCGGTTGGACATGAAGTGGACTTCACGATAATCGACTTTGTCAGCGATTTGCGTGCACCAACACCGAGTGCAGCGGCAGAACTTCTCACTGAAGATAGGCAGAAGGAAAGGATAAAGTTTAGGCAGGCAATAACAAAACTATCAAGGCAACTAGGGAACTATATTGCGGATAAAATGGAAGAATACGACGACCTAACTGCAAATTTCTTAACAAGGTATGAAGATTTTATTGAAGATAAAAGGTCACCACTACTGTCAAACGCAACAAAACTATCCTATCTCGCCGAAAAACTGATAACAAACATCAGCCATAACTTAGAGTTAAAAACTAATATGCTGGCAAGTTTGAACCCATACCAAGTGCTTAAGCGCGGATACGCCAAAGTGGAGCAGAGCGGAAAGGTGATAAGCCATGCAAGAGATGTGGAAAATAAAATACCACTTGAAGTGAACTTTGCGGACGGACAAGTTGTTGCCGATGTTGTGAAAAAAGAATTAAAACCACAAAAAGATTAAGGAGAAATATATGGAAAAAGAACTTATTTACGAAGATGCGATAAAGGAATTAGAGGAGATAACAAATAAACTCGACAGCGAAAGTTTGCCACTAGCAAAAAGCGAAGAACTTTTTAACCGCGCGCTGTTTTTGGCTAAATTCTGTCAGGAAGAACTTTCAAAATCTTCTAAAAAACTCTTTGAAATTAAAAAGGAATTTGATAGAATTCAAGAGGAGGAGAGCGAATGAAACTAAGTAAACTTGTCGGCGAGCGCTATAAGGAAACACCAAACGGAGCGCAACTTAAAAGCCACATATTGCTTCTTCGTGCGGGCTACATAAAGCAGGTGAGTACTGGCATTTTTTCCATGCTTCCACCAGCACAAAAAGTAAGTAGTAAAATTCAAAGCATTATTCGTGAAGAGATGAATAAAGTGGGTGGACAAGAGGTACTCTTCCCTGTTGTTATGCCAAGAGAACTTTGGGAGATGTCTGGGCGCTATCAAACTATACAAGAGGAATTACTCCGCTTTAAAGACAGAACTGGTCATGATATGCTTTTAGGCATGACGCATGAAGAAGCGGCCGTTCACATGGTTATGAACACCGTGAAAAGTCACGACGAGCTTCCTTGCATGATATATCAAATTCAAACAAAATATCGTGATGAGGCGCGTCCACGCGGTGGACTTATTCGCGTTAAAGAGTTTTTGATGAAAGACGCATATTCTTTCCATACCTCTCAGGAAGATTTAGATAGTTATTATAAAAAAGTCTATGATGCCTACAACAGAATTTACAAGCGCATAGGGCTTAAAAATTTCATTTCTGTGAAGTCTGACAGTGGCATCATGGGCGGTAAGGTGGCGGACGAATTTATGCTTGTCACCGACAGCGGAGAAGACAGGCTTGTGCTTTGCGATAAGTGTGGCTATAAGGCAAATATGGAAGTCGCAAGTGGCGTCAAAACTCCAAACGCTGAAAGCGAAATGGAGGAAATTGAAGAAGTTTTCACGGGCAATGCAAAGACGATTGAAGAACTTTGCCACTACCTTGAAATTAAGCCAGAAGAGACCGTAAAAGCAGTGTGCTATGTGACAAGTGAGGATAAACTTGTTGTGGCGTTTCTTCGTGGTGACTATGAGATTAACGAAAAGAAATTAGCGAAACTTTGCAAGAGCGAGATTAAAGTTGCCGACACTGACAAATTCGGTTTGGTGGCAGGTAATATCGGCTGTGTGAACTTGACCGTGCCAGAGGACGCACTTGTTTTCTATGATAATTCGCTTGAAAATTTAAACAACTTTGTGACGGGTGCAAATAAGGAAGATTACCACTTAAAAAATGTGTGTGCTTCGCGTGATTTAAGCGATGTCGTATTTGACGATATTGCACTTGTGAAAGAGGGCGATTGTTGCCCAGTGTGCGGGGAAAAATTGAGGCTCACGCGCGGAATTGAGATAGGCAACATCTTCCAACTCGGCACAAAATACACAAAGTCTATGGGTATGAAAGTGAGTATGCCAGACGGTAGCAGTATGGAGCCAATCATGGGTTGCTATGGCATAGGAATAGGTAGAGCGCTTGCCAGCATTATTGAAGAAAAGGGCGATGACAAGGGTATTGTTTGGCCGATGACCGTAGCGCCATGGCAAGTGCATTTCTGTCCACTTCGACTTGATGATGAGAATGTTTCAGCGGTGGCTGATGAACTCTTTAAGAAGATGCAGGAGGCTGGCATTGAGGTACTATACGATGACCGCATTGTCTCTGCTGGCGTGAAACTCACCGACAGCGAACTTATGGGCATGCCAATTCGTGTGGTGATTAGCCCTAAAACCATGGCAAATGGCACAGCCGAAGTGACCATGCGAGAAACTGGCGAAACAAACTTTATTCCTCTTCAAAATCTTCTAAGCGAACTTAAAGCAATAATCGAAGATGAGATAGAAGAAATAAACAAAAATCTTTGAGAATTCAAAGATTTTTGAGTAAAAGTGAAGAGTGAAGGCAAACCTTGCGGTTTTCAGTGAAGAGTTGTGGATAAATTTTAAGATTATAAATAACTCCATTTATAAAACAAAATAGGAGGTGCTATGGAAAAGAAATCGAAAAATAACGAGTTTAAAGATTGCGAGAAAAGTTTACTCGATAGTGATTGGGTTGTTAAAAACTTTTCAAAAGATGAAGCAAGCAGACTTAAAACAATTATGATTGCAGTACACGGATTTTCAAGTTCAAGAAATTCTTTTGTCTTTGCAAGGATTTCGCCTGCTCTAAAAGAAAACAAAATTGGTTTGGTATGTTTTGACTTGCCGGGACACGGACTGCGAAAGAATGAAAAATTGAATGTAAAGGCTTGTCTTGATACTATTAAAAGCATTGAAAAT
>CALWEZ010000031.1 GCA_944377455.1 uncultured Clostridia bacterium | reverse complement strand
TAACCTCGCAAGAGGAGGCAGCCGTCTAAGGTAAAACCAGCGACTGGGGTGAAGTCATAACAAGGTAGCGGTATCGGAAGGTGCCGCTGGATCACCTCCTTTTAAAGAGAATGGTCGATGAGGAGAGTAATCTCCGATAAATATATATTAAGGTTCTTGATAACTAATATTCAACTATTTAATTGATAAAAAAGAGAGTAGGACAAATGTTCTACTCTCTTTTTTTAGTGAAGAAGGAAGAGTGAAGGCGAGCCACTGGCTCGCAGTGAAGAGTTGTGGATAAAATTTTAGAATAGTAAGTTGTTGCTCTAATCAAAACTTCTTTAAGTAGCGACAAAATCGCCAACGAAGTGCGATTTTCGTTTGGTCGCTGAAGGAGCAAACAAACGAATGGTAAGACTTTTGGTGTGAGACAAAAGACGAAATGAAGTGCAGTTTGCGACGCAAGAGTGAAGGGAAGGCAGAGCCTTCCAGTTGTGGATGATTTTATAGAGTGTAGGTATGGCGTTGCTGAAAAAGCGAAGAGTGGTGGATAGATTTTGAGAGCGAAGAGTGAAAAATCTGCAAATTTTAAGTGAAGAGTGGTGGATAGATTTAAAAGTGAAGTCATATAAACATTTGTCAAAATTCTTCTTTTGCACCTATTGACAAGCGAAAGGTTAAGGTGTATAATGTGAAAAAGGAGAAATTTATGATTTTTGAAGAATATTTAGCGATAAGAAACATGGAAAATCCGCTTGATTTTGTGACTAATATTTTAGTCAAGTCGATATATCCAGAATGCTATTCAATAAGTCCAGAACTAAACAATGGCACGGTTTTTGTTAAAGAATTTTATAATTCAAAGGGTGAATATTTCGATATTTACGGCAATCGCGGAAAAGATATTTTCAATGACCCAGTGACGAACAATCGTGTGGCGATTGATGTTGATGATTATTTTGTCAATGTAAAGAGACATAGAGAAGAGAGAATTGAGTATGTGGGAAATGACAGTGTTGAAAAATTGACCGATTACCTCCTTGTTTGTCCTATGCTGTTTACAATATTGCCAGAAAAGCTGATTAAAAATCATGGCGATGAACTTATGACGGCATCAATAAGCTCGCTGAAAAAACACTTTATTCTTTACACTAATCACATCAAAGACAGAGGCTTTAATGGAAGATATGTTCGTAATATTCGCGGAGCAGCTCTTGCAAACAACATCTCAGGCGGAGCATTAAAAATTTATAGAAAATATTTAAACGCCAAAGGCTTTTCTGAAGCAGAGACAAAGCGTATCATTGATGATAAAAAATATAGAGTAGATAAAGAAAACTATTATATCTCCAAAGTGGAAAATTTGCTTGCCTTTTCAAGCGAGATAAAGAAATTAGATAGAGAAAAAGTATGAGAAATAATCTCATCTTTTTTTATTTTAAAATCTTCAAATATTAATTTCATTATATTTTTTTAAAGACATATTTTATTTTTTTACGAAAATATTAATTATTCGATTTTATCGGAAAGAAAAATATTTCAAAAACATTTAATATTCGACATAATTAATAATAATTAAACAAAATACATTTTTGAATTTTACCTCATATATTATATAATTTATTTGTTGTTATATGGGAGGTAAAATTAATGAAAAATAATGACATATTAAAGAATTTTGCATTGCGTGCAAAGAACAAATTGCTGGGTAAGGACAGCAAGGATAGCGTCACCGCTAAGATTAAAACAATCTCATTTAAAGACGACGCTTTTAAAGAAAAGGTGGAGTATTTGATGGATAGAGACGATGAGATTTTTAATCCTATGCATTTCTTGATGGACGAAAAAGTTATGAAAAATCTTGACAGTGAACAGCGTGAAAGATACCTTTTGTCGACAATCGATAAATATATGAAGTATAAAAACGAAATCACAATAGAGCGCAGTTGTTAACACTTTTCTCTTCTTTTTCATATTTAACTATATGAAATATTTTATCGATAAAAATGTTAAAATAATAGGCGAATGTTCTTTTGGCGATGGCACTAAGATTTTAGGTAGTTCTGTGATAGAAAATTCAGTTGTCGGAAAGAATGTGACGATTGAGGATAGCCATGTCACAGAAAGCGTGATTGATGATGAGGTCAAGATTGGTCCATATGTCAATGTGCGTGCAGGCACACATCTATGCGAAGGCGTCAAGGTTGGTGCGTTTGTTGAGATTAAAAATAGCACAATCGGTGCGCATTCCAAAGTTCCACATCTATCCTATGTTGGTGACGCGGACATTGGCGAGAGAGTGAATATCGGCTGCGGGGTTATCTTTGCAAACTATGACGGCAAGATGAAGAGAAAAAGTGTGATTGGCGATGATGTTTTTATCGGCTGTAATGTCAACATTGTGGCTCCTGTGAAGATTGCGGATAAGACATATATCTGTGCAGGCACAACTGTCACCAAAGACACCGAAGAGGGCGATTTTGTGATAGGCAGGGTTCGACAGGAAAATAGGAAAAGGTAAATATATAAAAAATAAACTAAATAATAGTAAAAAATCGATTTTTTATTAATTTTTAAGGCATTTTTTAATATTTTTTAAATTAATTTTTTATTTTTTAATTTAATATTTACAAATAAGACTTGTAAATATTTTTTATTTTTGTTACAATATACATAAGAAAGGTGAAAGTATGAAATCGATATACAAGTATTATAAGGAAAGATTGATTGAAATCAGCGGTAAGAATAGAAGTCTTTACTCGAAAAATATCTCCAAAAAATATGCCTATGACATTGGTGCGCTTATTGGAAATGATAAGGATGAGATGGACGAGTTTTTCACTTTTTTGTGGAAAGGCAAGAGGTCGAGTTATGCATTGATTAAAAAAGAGGCTAGGGAGAGAATCTATCAGGAGTTCAATCTTGACGGAAAACTTAAAACTCTTTTTAAAGACACCACCACTATGTCAACCGATGAGAAGAGACTGGAGAATCTCAGGCGAGAGAGATTGAAGCGAGAGGAAGGCAAAAAGATAATATCTTCGCAGGTCAGCGCACTCAAACTACTCAAAAGAGAGATTGAAGAGTTTGCGAAAGAGACAGGAAGATACGAACTTTTCATTGGCTATCCTTTTGTGACAGGGCAGTTGAACAAAGACTTGACGATAAAAGCGCCTTTGATTCTTTTCCCAGTTGTCATCAACATCGAAAACGACAGCACGGTTTCGATTGAGGCAAAGCATGACGAATTTGTTCAGTTCAACAAGGTGCTTATGCTTGCCTATGCCAAAGAACATCGCCTGAATAACGAAGGCATGATTATGGAGTTTGACAATCTCATAGATTACAAACTAAAATCGGTCAAGGATGTTCTCGACTATCTTTCTGCGTATGGCTATAAGTTTGAGGTTGAGCGCAAGTTTGATAATTCCTTTGTTAAGTTTGATGACATAAAGGAACAGAACTTTAAATATGACAGCATGAAGATTGTCAATTCTTGCGTCATCGGCAGATTTCCGCTTGCAAACTCCATCTATAACGATTATACGCTTTTAGAGAAAAAGCGATTGTCCTCTTCCGCTATCGAGCAACTTTTAATCGGCAGAGGCGAGAAGAAGAATAAGAAATACGATGAGAGAGTTTACACCATCAACGACCTAGACTACGCACAAGAAAGCGCCATTCAAAAGTTGAACGAAAGTGGCAACATGGTCATCTATGGTCCACCTGGAACTGGTAAATCACAGACGATTGTCAACATCATCTCTGACGCACTATGCAAGAACAAAAAGGTGCTTGTTGTTTCGCAGAAAAAGGCAGCGCTTGACGTTGTTTATAATCGACTAAAAAATCTAAATTCAAAGTGTATGTTCATAACCGATGCCGAAAAAAATAAGGTGGCGTTTTATGAAAGATGCAACCAGATGCATCAAGCCGTGATGAGCGGTGGCAAAGTTGTTGTCAGCAAGGACGATTTTGATAAAGTCGAAAACAACATTAAGGCAGAGACGCGCGAACTTCAAATAATCTCTGACGCGCTATTCAGCAAGACGCCGTTCGGCTTGTCTCTTCAAGAGATGTATACAAACTCGGCAAAAATCGGCAAGAAGAGTTATGACTACGTGCTTTACAAACTCATGTTGAAAAATAAAGAACTTATGGCAATGGACTATAAGACACTTTCTTCCACTCTTAGAGTGATTAAAGAGAAAAACAAAGCAAATTTGTATTATCACTATATCGAACTTAAGAAGAATAACCCGCTTATCGACCACATCAAGTCAAAAGTGGACATCCACATTATCAACCAAACAAAGACCTATCTTAAGGAATTGATAGCGAAAAATATCGTGCCGTTTGACACTGCCAAGCATCCACACGCAAGACAACTTTTAATCTATATGCTCGAGAACGGCGTGGAGACGACTGACCAGATGAAACCGCTAGTTAAGATGATTGCAGAAGTGGAGAACAAGAAACTACATAATGCGCTTAACTGGTCAAAGGTGCTTTTCCCTGCCTATCCGTTTGTGAAACACGTCATGAACAAAAAGGAAGAAGAGATAGAAAAGAACTTCCAAAACACCATGGTCGACATCCAAAGTTACATCTCAAGTTACTCGCTTTTAAATAAGGTGCTTGACCGAAAGGGCTATCTCATGACGATAGACAACATAATAAACGGCAACTCCATCTTTTTACGCTTACTCCTAAACGCACTTAATGACTACTTAGAGATTCGCGATGTCAATGTTGCGCTTCAAGGGCTTACCGACGAAGAGAAGACGATTTTGAATTTTGCATACGAAAACGCCAAAAATGCGCGCCAATATCGTGATATCGTCGATAAGATTTTGGAAATAAGAATCTATCATGAGACGATAAAATACGAAGAATTAAATAAGGATAAACTTTCAAAAATCATCGACTTTGAAAATATACGAAATAGGATTTTGTCGCTTAAAAAGGACGAAAAAGAGATATCAAGAAATATATGCTTAGGTAAATTTAAAGATGAATACATCGATTATTACAATAACAGCGAAGAAAACAAAAATTATCTCTTCCAAATCACCAAACAACAGGGCTTATTGCCAATAAGAAAGATGATGGATTTATACGGCGACTTTCTTTTAAAACTCTTCCCTTGCTGGCTACTCTCTCCAGAGAGCGTTTCGACGATTTTTCCGCTCAAGAAGAATATGTTTGACATCATCTTGTTCGACGAAGCGAGCCAGGTGTTCATCGAAAACACCTTGCCGACCATCTATCGTGGCAAAAACATCGTTGTGGCAGGCGACTCTAAGCAACTTCGACCAACGGCTACCTTTGTTAAACGATATCTTGGCAACGATAGCGACGAAGAATTAGACCTCGCAACTCAGGCGGCGCTTGAGGTTGAGAGTCTACTTGACCTTGCCACCTCAAGATTTAACAGCACAAATTTAACTTACCACTATCGTAGTAAGAATGAAGAACTAATCAACTTTTCCAACTATGCCTTCTACGACAGCAAATTGCAAATTGCGCCAAACATATCTAAAAACATTGGCAGTAAGCCGATTGAGAGAATAAAGGTGAACGGCAGGTGGCTTGGTAGACGCAACGATGAAGAGGCAAAGGCAGTTGTTGTGCTTTTGAAAAAACTATTGAAAAACAAGAAAAACAAATCGTCAATCGGTATCATCACTTTCAATACTGAACAGGAATATGCGATTGAAGATGCGATTGACGCAGAGTGCCAAAAGGATAGCGCTTTCCGTGACGCATATCTAAGGGAGCAAAATAGGAAAGAGGATAACGAAGATACTTCAATCTTCATAAAGAACCTAGAAAATGTTCAGGGCGATGAGCGTGATATAATAATCTTCAGTATCGGCTATGCCAGAAATGAATATGGAAAGGTGGTGGCGCACTTTGGTCCACTATCGATTGAAGGCGGAGAAAATAGACTTAACGTTGCCATCACGCGTGCGAAAGAGAAGATATATGTGGTAACCAGCATTGAGCCAGAGGAATTAATGGTGGAAGGCACGAAGAACGCAGGACCAAAAATCTTCAAAAGTTATCTAAAATATGTCCGCGCGGTCTCCAACAAAAAGCCGAAGGAAGTTGGGTATATTCTCGACAGTTTCAAGCCCGCGCTTCCTGAGGTTAAAGAAGATGTGGTGCTCAATCAGTTAGAAAACGAAATTAAAGATGAACTTGTCAAACTTGGCTACAGCGTCGAGACAAATCTAGGCAACACCAACTACAAAATCTCGCTGGCGATTTACGATAAAGAGTTAGATAGGTATCTTTTAGGTTTGGAATGTGACTATATGGCATACAAGAGCAGTGACTCAATCTTAGAGCGTGATGTCTATCGCAACAAATTCTTAGAGTCACGTGGCTGGACGATTATGCGAATTTGGAGTCGAGACTGGTGGATGAATAAGGATAAAGTTATTAACAATATTGTCAAGGCAATCAACTTAAATAAGAAAAAATTGCAAGGCTAAAGTGTTGTTAAACTGGTAAAAACAAAATAATTAATCCTATTATAATAAAACCATAGTTGAATGCGTATAAAAACTTTTGCTCTTTATACTTGGCTGTGTATTTAAAAAAGTCATGCAATTATTCGCATGATTTTTTCTTATTGAAAAATATTTAAATTTTATTAAAAACACATATTTTTTAAGTTTTTTATTGTTTTTAAGCATTTTTTATTATATTTATTAATTTTATTGATATTTTTTTTATAAAATTTTATTTTTTTATATAATTATATATTTGAAAACATATGGCAAAAATCTTCTTGTGGATATTCTTGCTATCGTTTTGATTTTGCTATATGCCTCTGTTGGTTTTTATAAGGGAGCGCTTAGAATGCTCTTCTCTATCTTTCGTCTGACGCTTCTGTTATTTTCAAGTTATTATCTTGCAGGTGTTCTATGCGAAAATTTGGTGGGGAGTTCTCTCTATCTTCATCTTGCTGACATAATCGAAAATCTTTGTGATAATTTGGTGCCTGGCGAGTTTTCTAGTATGAGTGAAGTTTTTGCTAGTGTGGGATTGGTGTCAAACGGAGTGCTTCGAATAATATTAGAGATGATATTAAAAGACATCACTTTTGACGGAGTGATGTCTTTCGGCGAACTTGTGGCTCCAAGCATAACGAAGATTGTTTTAAAGGTAATTTTATTTATTATCATTTTCTTTGTTTTTTCGGTTTTATTTAAAATCATAAATTACTTTATAAAGAAATCGACGAAGGTTTTGGGGATAGGCAAACTAAATCGTGTGGCGGGCTTCTTGCTAGGCGGACTTAAGGGGTTTGTGGTTGCCATGGTTATTTTTATCGTTCTGTCCACTCTTGCAAGTTTAGGCTTAAGTGAAGGCTTGACTAACTTTGTTGAAAATGGAACATTGTCGTCGTATCTATATAACAACTACTTTCTTTCTATATTCAATCTATTTTACTAAGTTAAAATTTGTGTCAAGTTCAGGCGATTCGTAAACGCATTCAATTTGCGGAATATTTGCAATCTCTTCTTCGAGGCGATTTATTCGATTGTTTAATGTCACTATCACAATAATTTCCACAATAATTCCTATGACTAAAAGTATGATTAAGACTGTGGAAAAAATATTTAAAAAAGATTTTTTCTCTTTATTTTTTTCTTCTTTTTCTTCTTCAATTTTTAACTCTTTTTCTAATTTTTCTTTGGATAATTTTATCTTCATCATCTTTCCTTTTGTCAGGTTTATTGTAGCATACATCTAAATTTTTTGCAAATATATTGCTGAAGATAAATCGTTGTATTGCGAAAGAAAGACAAAAGCAAAAGATAGTATACAATCTAAATTGTCCATAGTTTGTTTTTAAATTAATTATAAAAAAGATAAAAATTGCTAAAAAAACACAAAAAAATAATAAAAAATTATTAAAAAATTGAATTTTTATGTGTTTTTTTAATAAATTTAAAAAATCAAAAATAAATCCAGTTAAAAATCCAGAGATAACCAGTGTAAAAAATATGGCGGGTTGGCTCAATGTTTCATAGAGCATTACTTAAACAACCTTTTAAGCAAGCCGACTTTTTCATGCTTTTCTGTGAATTTAACATTTGAGATTGTGCCTGAAAATTTGACCTCTTTATTTTCTAAATCCAACTTCGTCACTTCAAGGTTGTTTCCAGAGATAACCATAACGCCGTTTTCTAATTCAACGACTGCCTCTTTCGCAGTTGATGCGATGACGCGATTTGCACCTTGTATTTCAATTTCGTTGCGATTTACGATTGTGACCTTTTCGTTCATAAAGACTCCTTTTTTACATTATATAATAATTTTCGAAAATTTAGAAGAATTGTTGAAAATATTTTTTAAATATTATAGAATATTTCTATGAATAGAGAAGAATTGAAAGTTGCAAAGCCTATAAAACTTGTCGAATTTTTGCTAGACAATCATTTTTCATATAACGAAGTTTTGAAGATGCTTCGAAAGAAAGATGTTAGAGTGAATGGTGTTAAGGTTGGTGGCGATGTGATGCTAAGTGCTGGAGACGCTGTGTGCGTCTACTTTAAAGAAAAGAAAAAACTTTACGACATTATCTATGACGGAGAAACCTGCGCCGTTGTTTATAAATATCCGAGCATTGAAACGGAGGAACTAGCAAAATTGTTAAATATGATTGCTGTTCATAGACTGGATAGAAATACGGAAGGGCTTGTGGTTTTTGCGAGAACAGTTGAAGCGCAAGAAAGGTTGGAAAACGCCTTTAAAAAACATCTTGTAAACAAATTTTATCTTGCCGAAGTTGTTGGATATTTTGATGTGGATAAGCTATATACGGCATATCTAGTTAAAGATGCCAAGCGCTCTTTGGTTAAGATTTTTGATAAATGCGTTTCGGGTTCAAAAAAGATAGAGACAAAGATGACAACATTAAAAGCGTCGAAAGAGAGCAGTCTTTTGAAAGTGCAGATAATCGGCGGAAAAACTCATCAAATAAGGGCGCATCTGGCACATCTTGGTCATGCGATAGTTGGCGATGGCAAGTATGGTAGGCGTGAGGACTACCAAAAATTCAAGGCGAAACATCAAATGCTTTTTGCTTACAAGTTGGAATTTCAAAAGATTGGACTTGAAGAGTTGGATGGTAAAACATTTATTGTTTTGCCAAGTTTTGCGAAAGAAATGGGACTTAAACTAGACTAGTCATTTCGAAAGTTGTGACAAAATTTTAAAAACTTTCATAGATAATGTCACATGAAAATCTTTTTAAAAAATTCCTATTATGAAGGGTTACTACAAGACCTTTTTGGTGAAAAAGATGGCTTTTTCACAATTTTTATGCATTTTTTATACCAAAAAAATCAAATTTTTGTCAACTATCCAGATTTTGTCAGCGATTTTGAGGAACTACTCAGTCTAGAATTAAAGTCTTGCGAGAAAACAAGCGAACTTATCATAGGTCTAGGCGGAGATGCCAAATTTTACTCTTCAAATAAAAAATATATAAGTGGCAGTGGTGTGGACTATGTCAAAAATCTTCGCTCCGTACTGGAACTTGACATTGAACTTGTTGAGAAGGCGATAATTGATATTAAAAATGCTTATTCGAAGATTGAAAACGCAAGTATTCGTGCTTCGCTAAATGAGATTTTAATTTTAAAAAATGACCAATTAAATATATTAAAAAATTGCTTTTTAAATTTAGAAAATGAAAAAAATAAATAAAAAAACAATAAAAAATTAAGAAAAAATCCGAAAATTTCTCAATTTTTTTATTATTTTAAATGAATATATTTAATTTTTTAATTTTCTTATTAAAGCCAAATATTTTATTCTCTCCATATGTTTAAGCAAAAAACAATGGAATAATCTTTAAAAACACATTAAAAATAAACGAAAATATTAAAATATTAAATTGATTTTAGAAAATTAAAATATTTAAATAAATGTGATTAATTATGATTTTTTAGAAAATTTTAAAAATAATATTTTAATTATTATTAATATTTTTATTAATTTTATTTGATAAATTCTCTCCAATGGTGGTAATATATTTATATACATATATTCACTAGGTCTAAAAATAAGAGTGAGGGGATTATGAAAAAAATTTCGCTTCTGTTTGTGGCAATCTTTACGCTATGCTGTGGCGTTTGCCTTGCCGCGTGTAATTTTAAAACGCCGACTTTAGAGTTCTCTGAAGATGTCGTTATGCTTTCAATAGGCAACGAGATAAACCTTGACGATTTGATTTCGGTTAAGGATATTGATAAAGCGGATGTGGAATATCGTTTTTCCAACACCTCTTTTTTTGAGCAGGAAGGAAATGTGCTTACAGCGGAAAATTATGGACAGACCATGGTCTATGCCACACATGACGGAAATAGTCTCGATAGTTTCTTGCTTGTTGTTAAAAAGCCTTTCGAGCAAGTGGCAAACATCCAAATGGATGATTTTGGACTTGTCACATGGAATGCGGTTGTGGACAAGTTTGACGACACCGAAGATTTTGTGACCGCCTCAACCTATGTTGTTGATGTTCACTATGTTAACGAGGATGAGAGTTTTGAAAACGACTACGCTTTGACGCTTTCCGAAAATTCCTATCAACTTGTGGAAAACGGCAGATACACCTTAAGTGTCTATGCCGAGGCGGAAGGAAAATTTGACCGCTCACCTGTCAGCAGTGCAACAGTATATTTCGGATATATGCCAGAATTAACTTATGACGACTTCACTCTTGACACCGCAAGCGAAGAGATGACTTGGAATGTGGTTGGTAACGCCACCTATTCGGTTGCCTTCAATAGCGAAACCTTGGTGGAACAAAGCGAAGAAAACTCTATCAATTTATCTTCCGCGCTCTCTGGGCTTGAAAGTGGCGCGTATACTCTTCAAGTGACCGTGCACGATAAAGACGGAATCAAGATAAGTAAACGAAGCGAAGAGTTAAGTGTTGTTAAACTTGGCGCGCCAGCAATCGAAAATGCCTTTGATGACGAAAACGGCGGTCGCATGAGAATAAATTTGGCGGAAAACGCTTTGAAGGCTGTGGCGTATGTTGATGAAATGTCTTTCGAGTTTGAAGAAACGGAAAATTATACCACTTTTGAAGGAATAGACGCTGGCGAGCATCTGGTCACTATGCAGTCGCTTGCTGTTGAGAGTAAGCGTGACGGCGTATTTTACGCTAACAGCGAGATTGTTGACGGCGCAAATATCTATAAACTTGACACCTTGACAATTTCAGGGCGTGGCGATAACGAAGAAAATGCGGACGCATTTAATTACACAGCGACTTCTTCATCTGCTGTGACCTCAACTGCAATTAAGACGATTTTGACATTAGGCGAACAGGCTATCGAAGATTTGAACGTTAGCGGTTTTGAAATCGGCGAGATAAATATAGAAAGAAATGTTGCTTTAAACGGCGCTGGCGAATACTTGTTTACTGCATATAACTACGCGAAGAGTGCAACTATCACACTTGACGAAGAATTGTATTTAATCAATTCAAATGTAAGCAATAGCCTTTCTTTCATTAAACTTGACACTCTCTCTTCTGTTACTCATGCGTATAAGGGCGACGTTTCAGTGATAACTTTTGAAGAGGAAGAAAATGCCGAAACTTATCGCTTGCAAGTCTTAACGGACGGAATTTATGAAGATGTGAACAGCGAATTTTATAGCGTTGATGACGGCGTTATCATGTTTACTGGCAATATTGAAGATTTATTTGAAGATAGTTTTGTTGGCAGTGTGGTAACCTTAAAAATTGTGGCTGAAAGGGCGGATGAATTTACATCAATTTCTTCTGGAACACTGAAGGCGCTGACAAGGCTTGACACTCCAACAAGTGAAAGTGGAAATAGCGAAAATGTGGAATATTCATGGAACGCAGTTGCAGGCGCGGAAAATTATGTGGTGAATTACGCTTACATCGATAAAGAAACCTTTGATGCAGGATTGGACGCCATTTCAATCTCTGAATTTGACGAGACAATGACCACAAGCGCCACATCTTTGACGCTTGAAGCAGGAAATTATTATTACATAGAAATCACGGCAACTCCGCTTAACGAGAATGAAAACCTAAACTCTTTTGTTTATAGAAATGTCTTCTATATCTCAAAACAACTGGAAACTCCTGTTGTCAACTTTGGACTTAATGAGGAGTTGATCACTGGAGACTTTGTTGAAGCGACTGGGTATTTTGTTGAAATTGAAAACGTGGAAAATATGTCAGGGCTCAGCGTCACACTCGACGAAAACACTGTTGAATATAACTATGCTGGCGAAAATTCCACAATCTTCCTTTTTAGCGACGAGTTTTTAAGCACGCAAGGAAACGTGATTACGGTTGTTGCGACATCTAGCGATAGCACGCTCTATCCAAACAGCGAGCCATACACTTTGACAGTTAGAAGACTTGATGCCTCATATTCCTCGATAAGAAACTATGTTTCAATCAACGAATTTACCTCCACCTTTACCTTAAGGCATGGTATGGAAGGCGTCTACAATATTTTGCTGACGGAAAACGCTTCAAATTACGCCACAGGCACGAATGAGAGAGACGCAGTTTTAAATATTTCTCAAATCTCAAATGGAAGCGTCAGTGTTAGCCTTACAGGAAGCAATTTTGACGAAGAGAGTAAGTTTTACCAAACAATAAATTCAGGCACCAGAAACTTTGTTTATCTTGAAAGTGCAGAAAGCGTCTATTCGCTTCAAAGAATGAACGCTCCAACCAATTTCACCTATTATGACGGCGATTTCACTTTCACGACGGATGTCTCTTTTGGTGAGTATTTTGTGCTTGATATGAAAACTAAAGATGCAAACGGCAGGAACGTTTTAATGAAAGTTGACTTGGATGGAGCTTCCAATCGACTTGCCATATATGACGCTGACACCATGGACGTTTTGTTAAATAAAGTGACTTTAGAGGGCGGAGAAAATGTCGTTTCAAATTCTGGCAATAACTATACCATTGACTATCAGTCACTGCTTGACCTTCTAAAAACCAACGCCGAGTTTAACAACTATTATTCTCAGGCGACAGAAATAGCCTTTTCATTATATAACTATCAAATTTATTTCCTAAGCGATGTGTTCACCATCTCTTCTTTCAACGCAACTTGCCCTGATGGAAGCACGTCTTTGGTTGTTAAAAAGATGTTGACTCCTGTTGTCACCTTTGATAAGGATTCTGGCATGCTTGAGTGGACGCTTGATGAAAGTGGCTATGGTCATCTTTCAGACACCACTTTCGATGTCTACACCTATAACGGCGAGGAGCATACGCTCTTGTCCACAGTTTCCACAAGGCAATACGATGTGGAGGTTGAAAGTTTATCTTATTCCACCGATTATCGATATGATGTTGTCGCCAAAAATCCTTACTATCTTGAGTCATCTTCATCCATGGTCATCACGCTTCACGTGCTTAGCCCAGTCGAAAGGGTGACGCTAAGTGGCAATAGTCTAATATTCTCGCCTAATTCGCTTGATTTAAGTTATATAACTGGCGTGCAATATGTTATAAATGACGGCGGAGCGAATGTTGTGTCTGATAAAGTGGAAAATTCCTTTAGTTTATCGACACTAGATGACGGCGTTTATAAGTTCAACTATGTCGGCACAACAGCGTTTGAAGAAGAGGGAAGATACTATCTTGACTCTCAGTCGTCCTCTTATACGCTTGCGCAACTTTCAACCATCGCACCAGCAAACACAACGATAACATACTCAGGCAACATCGTCTCTTTTGAAGCACTCACTGAAAACTTGCAGAGTTTAAGATATATGATTGTCTTTAGTGATAGTTTAGGAAATATCGCTACGATAGTAAGTAGTAAAAATTCTTGTTCCGTTTCTCCAGAAGGCGACCCATTTAGAAATCTCACTGCTGGACAGATTTCCATTTCTGTCTATGCCGTCCTTTCTTCTTACAGCGTTTCGGCTGGCGGAACGGTCTACTACAACGACACGCAAACTACTATCGGCGAGGATAGTTACTATAACGCCTATACCTATCCTACACCTATCTCTGTTTTGAAACTTCAGACACCTAGTTTAGACAATATCGTCTTTGTTGGAGACGACTCGGCAGCACTTAGACCAAGCATGAAAATCCATGTCACTGGCGAATATGGCGACAACGACAGGTTTGTGGTGTTTATCAACAACAACACCGAAATTATCAGTGAATTTTTGGCAAGCGATGTTAGAGAAAGTGACGAATATGTTTTAACCTTGGATTATGACGAATACATCTCTTACTTTAACAGGGGCGAGTTAAACGATGTTAAGGTGAACGTGACAAGCAGTGAAAATATTCCATCTTCGGCAAGTTCTGTTAAGGTGCATTTTGCAAACGAACTTGACAGCGTGGAGCAGGTGGAAGATGAGAACTCACTCTCTAAAGAGATAGAAATTTCTTTCACTGCGGATGCGGATATATCCTATGCTAATGGCGGAATCATGCTGGAGATAACTTTCACACCGCGTGACAGCGAAGAAGATAGAGAATATATATTAATTGAGGCTAGCAATTTCACAGGAAGCACGATAAGGTATGATTTAAGTGATTTTATCTTAGGAAATATGCAATCTGGCGGAACTTTGAGTTACAGAGTGTTTGTCAATAGTTACAGCGGTGACGGCACATATATCCTTGCTTCAGACGACATTCAAAGTGGAAATTACGAGGTGTTGGCAACGCCTGTTTACGACGCGGAAAATTCGGGCAATAACTCTATAGAACTAACAAACGAAGGCGTCATTGTTGGAGTTACGGAAGAAGGCAATATCAACAACAGCGCAAGTTACATAATTTCCTACGCCGATGGCACAAATATGGTTTCAACTATTATAGGAGCGGATGACGGATATTTCTTTGAATATCCAGATGGTTGGGTGTCTGGCGAGAGTTACACCTTGTCAATCACGGCGATTGAAGAAGGCAAAATATCTTCTTCAACGACTTCTGTCAGCATTTTGCTCAATCGTTTAGACAGAGTGCAAAATGTCACTTTCTCAAGAGATAGTAGCGACCTATCAAATGCGTTCTTAGAATGGGATGCGGTGGCAAATGCCGACCATTACCTCGTCAGAGCCTATGTTCTAAATGGAGAGACAAAGACATATATCGGCACAGAGGTTGAAACCGCTTCAACTGAGATGTCAATCTACGACATCTTTGGTGAAAACTATGAGAGTTTATCATCCTTTGTCAGCACAGGTGCGGATATTTATATTGAAATTATATCATCTTCAAATAGCGCAGGCTATCACAACTCTCAAGTAAGACTTGTCAACACAAACTTAATCGGCACAACTGCGAACGATTTAGATAGTGGCGACATGAATATAACAAATAACGGCGAACTATATTTTAACGCCACAAACGGACAATCATATATCTACAGCATTGTCAGCGTCGACGGCAACACTCTCTATCTTCCATGGACAATGACGACAGCAAATTCTGACAACATCGTCATAGATATTTCCAAGGTGGAAACGATAACAAGTGATGTCAATTTCCGCGTGAGAGTGATGCTGGCAGGTGACGCAACAACCGACGGCGTTTTATATAACGACGATGTTATCCTTTTACACTTAGACTCACAATACATCCAAGGAGCCAACGTTTTCATGCAATCGCAAAGCGCCGAAGATGTGGCAGTCAACACTGTCGACAACAGCAAACTTTCCATCATTGTTCAAAGCGAGGTGGTCAAAGTTTTTGCAAGTTTAAGTGACACGTTTGATGCCGATAACGCTGTGTTCATAGACGGAATCTATGATTCGTTTTTGGCTGACGCTGGTCGATATATCTACAATCTCAATATGTCACTACTCTTTGAGAGATTTAACCTGACATCTAACACGCAAATATATTTCTATGTTGTGCAAGAGTCCATTGAAAATGAAATCTACTATGTTGTTTCAAAGGCAAGTGAATATAACTTTAACTATCTAAGTGCGGATAGCGTTATCGATGTTCGAAAGATAACCGAAGGCACAAGCGAAGACTATGCACAAACGTTCATTGTCTTTAACGAGCGCGCTGATATTTCGCTCACTGGCTTTAACATCATAATTGAATACACAAATCCTAATAACCTAGATGAAACATTGCGCTTTAATGTTATGCTGGGAATTGACGGCACCACTTTTGTTGACGGCGTGGAACTAGAAAACTCCTATGCTACACGCGTTAGTAACGAGATTTTGATTGATGTCTATGGCATTCTAAATGAACTTGACACGGTGTTTACATATGATGATATAACTATGGTTACATCGCCAAACCTTAGCGGTGAAGGTAACTATATGTTCTATATAAGCGAAGTTGGCGTGTCAGGCGAAGAGATATATTATAGTCCATACATCACGACCTTTGAGGAGCGCGACCTTAATTTCACAAAGTTACCTGAGGCACTTTCGGTGGTCATCACAAGTGGCAATGTGGAGTGGGAGATTGATGAAAATTATCTCGGCTTGATGGATAAGTTTTATATCTATTTATATGACAACAACAATGTAAACAATTTTAACCGCTATGAGACAGAGGACAACACCGAACGCACCTTTAATGGCGACCTGTTTAAGTGTGCAGAGAATGAATACAACATCTCGCTCTCCTGCGTCTCAAGCGATCCATTTGTTATTGGTTCAAGCGAAAGATATGTGCTTGACACAACAAATGAAATTGCAGTTATCATTAAAAACCAGTTTAATTCAGAGTTATCGGTAAGTAATGGAGTGATGTCTATCAATTGGAACTCAGGCGTTGATTGGGCAGATGACGACATTGAAAGAGAGCACGACATCTATGAACTTCTCTCAGGGATAAGAGAAGGTAATGGGGTGACTCAAGACCTTGTGGCACAACTTACTGGCAACACTTTCTATTATCCATTCACTTTCACTTTAACCGACCTAGTGAACGGCAATGTGAGAATTCGATTTAGGTTTACCTCCTATGTTGACGACGACAAAACCACAATCGCATTTAGGAGAGTGGCGGATATTGACGCTAGATATATCCTGACAGGCGACTTACTCGGCACCAGCGACATCGACAAACTAAATAACTACTCCGAGGCGTTTGCAGCAAACACGACAAGCGCCACCGAAAGAACGCTAATAACCAATTTCTTTAACATTCTTAAATACAGCACTGGCGGTGTTGGCAGTTACAAAAACATCTTCGACTTTGCCTTTGAGGCAATTCAGGAAGGAAAGTATGAGATTGAATATTGCTTGCTTGGAAACTCTTCCACTTTAACATCGGAATGGAAAGTTTTAACAAATGGCGACAATCAAGACTACTTTGTCAACCCAACAGTGTATGTGGAAGCAGGCTTAGACGATGTCATCGTGGACGGCGAAGAGGATATTGTAAACGCTTACTACATAAAAATCTATCGCACGCAAATCTATATGCAAGACGGCTCTTTGGCTGATGCGACCACCTACTTTATGCAAATCTACAATCAAACTCAATCTATGGTGGAGAAATATGGAATCGAAATTTCCACGCTGGATGGCGGACTTTCATGGAACGCTCGCCTAGTTGGAAACGACGGAACATCGTTTAATGTTATGGCGGTGGATGAAAATGACGACGGCGAATATGACTATCTTAAACTCTATCTCAATTTAAGTGTCGACGAAGCTGGGACAAAGGGCTATAACGCCATCCTATCTCAATATCCAGACACCTTCGCCAAAGGCTCGTATTACTTTGAGGTGTTTGCAAGAGGAAACAACTATTCCATCTCAAGTAAATCGTCGATATATTCTTTGACGCTCTACAACGCTTGCCAGAATTTCCAAATAACAAACGGCGAGTTCTCATGGACTGCCTTCCAAAATCTGCCGACAACTATTGTCTATAAGGCGGTTTCTAGCAGAAACTCCTCCTCCGAAATCGTCTATCCGCAGGAGCAATCTTTGTCTTACTTTAGTTTAAATAACCTAGCCGACGGCGAGTATGAATATATCAAGTTCGCCACGCTTGGAAGCATAAACAACAACCACATCAATATCGACAGCGAAGTGTATATTGTGGAAAATGTCTACAAACTTTCCACGCCAACTGTCACCACAGAACTCAACGCTTTTGCTCTTCAGGATAATAATAGAAGTGTTTATGCCAACATTTATTCAGACGATAGAAGCGTTAAATATGAGGTGAACAACAACGCCAACACTCAAAACACAAGTTTCATATTCACCTCTCAAAGTTACGATAGTTCTGCAACAAAATCCATCTATGAAGCAGGAACCACCAACTATCAAAGCTCATCCGATGACCCTGACTACATCTACAAACTGACGGAACTTGAGGCAGATGAATTCTCCTTCACCACCTTAGGCTCAACAGCAAGTTATGAAGCCGTGCGTGACGGTGAGGAACTCAATGTTTATAACCTTGTCATCAACAATCAAGGTTCAAGCCAAAACTCAGTTGCGGTCAAGTCTAACACCGTGAATATCAGCGGAAAGATGTTACCATCCGTGCCTACGGCGTCTGTGTATGAAGGGCTTGTCAACTGGGCACCTATCTCCATGGACGGAACAGAGTTAGGACTTGGTAGTGCCACAGTTGTCTACGAGGTTGGCGTGCAATTCTATGAGATAACCAACACCGCTCAAGGCACGACGACGTCTAATATTGGAACGGAAATTGTGGCATACACCGCAGAAACTAGCTTTGACCTATCCAAAATCGAAGACGCCTTTCCAGCAGTTATTGGTGGAAGAAACGAGTATGTTAGAGTGACAATTCAAGCCTTAGTTTTAACTATTGCTGAAACTGAGCCTGTTGGCAGAAACTATGTCACGCTTGACGATGGCAGATTTGCCTATGGCGACCAAATCGCCTACACCTCACTTGAGCCAACAGAAGACGCGATGCCATACATCCTTCGCTCAAATGGATATAGCATTCAAGGTTTAAGTTTGGCGCCTTCCGTGACCTCGCTTATGGTGCTTGACGGAAATCTCACATGGCAATATGAAACGGATGAAGAGGTGACATTTATCGTGACCGACGGAGACGGAAACGTTGTGAGCGGTGAATACACCACCACCGATAACATCAATTACACCTTTATTGAGGACTCAGGCGAAATACTTGCTGGTGACAACACGATTAATGTCTATGTTGTGTTAAATTCGGCAAACACCTTAAAATCACGAAAAACATCTATAGACATCTACAAACTCGCTTCACTTTCTGAGTCTCTAGACGAAACAGGTGACTACACGATAGAGAGTGTGACAATAGACCTAGGCGACGAGGTTGTTTCCGCTGAAGAGATAGATTTTATCAACTACTTTGCTAAAAATGACGAAGCGTATGCTGTCAATCTGCAGGTGGATGGTGAAACTGGCTTTAATATAACAAGAGAAAACAGCAAACTGCTTATCCTTTCAAGTCAAGAGGATTATGACAACATCAATCGCCTTCTACCAAGCGTGTTTGACGGATATAGCCAAGTGCTTGTAGTGATAGACAGTTTGAACATCAATGTTATGGCAGTAAGCGTGGATGAAATTAGTTCAAACATCTTGTCGTCTGATAATTACAACATGATTCTAAATCGTCCAACAGCCGACTACACGATTGTTTGGAATCCTGAGACTCAGTCGTTTAGTTGGAATTCAGAGACGCAAGTTGAAGATGAAAACACAATCTTCCTTGTCGATGTTACATATATGTATACAAGTGGCGGAAGAGTGGTTGAAGAGAATAGACGCTATGAAATTGCGTATGAAAACGGCGCGATTGTGAAGGAATTTACGCCGACGATTGTAAGTAGCGTAAGTTTCTCGCTCACTGTTAAGTATGGCAGTCAGGGGCTTCAGTCTCAAAGAATGGAATATGACGGCTCAGTCAACTTCAATCTCTTTAGCGCTGGTGCTGGCACGGCCGAAAATCCATACATTATCGCAAACAATCAGCAGTTTGCAAACATTGCACACAGGATGACCAAACTTTCCTATCTAAACACCTATCTAGAGGACGGCGAAATGGTTACAGATGACAGCACGAGATATACCTTTAGGCTGGACGCTGACATCTTAGATTTAACATTTGACGGCATCTTGTTTACTGGCGAGTTTGCTGGAAACATCATTGGAGGCGGACATACAATCTCTTACACCGCAAATGCAGTTGCCACCAACAATCTTTCGGCGGCACAAACGGCGTCGGATGGGCAGATTACAAGTTTGAACACTGGCGATAACGGCATAAGTTTCAGAAAGGGCTTAAGTTTGTTCGAAACGATAAGTGGAAATATCAGTAACTTAATAATTAGCGCAAACTACACTTCTTCTTCAGTGCTCCGCGACAACACACTCTTCTCTGGGCTTGCCATCGAAAATATGTCGTCGGCTGTTATTTCCGACGTCTCAATAAGTGGCATGATCTCGTCGGTCGCTGTGCAAAACGCAACTGAGTATCAAACAGTGGCGGTATACGCAGGACTTGTTGCCTTCAACAACGGCAGAATTTTGCGTGGCAGTGTGACAGGTGACATATTAGTGACTGACGCAAACACCACAGGTGTTCAAAACATCTTTGTGGGTGGCATCTCCTACACAAGTTTGGGCATAATTGAAAACAGCACAATCTCTGGAAACATCACCTTAGATTTAGAAAGCACAGGTGGCGGACAACAACAGATTGCAGGTATCGCGGTGACCACAACTGGCACGCTTCAAAATAACAGCATTGCGGAAGGAGGCGTCATCTCTGCGATTGGCGTAAGTGGCAACTCTCACACCGCATACATCGGCGGAATTGCAGTTTACGCAAGGGGTACAGTCAGTGGTAACACCTATTACGAAAACTGCACTGTGGCAACCGACATCGGCAACGCTATAAGAAACGACAACATCTGTAACACTGGCTTAAGTGCATAATAGAGAATATAAAGGAAGATTTTTGAATAGAATTTATCTATGAAAAAAATCTTTCTTTTTCTATGCGCCTTATTGGTAGCCTTCGTGACCTTTTGTTCGTCAGGTGGCGCGATTTGCAGTGCAAGTGCAATAAATTCTCAAAATTCCATAAAACTTCTAAGGATAACAAATGGCGAGAGCATAACGCTATCCTATCTCTTTCCAGTCAACTCGCAGTGCTTTGAAAATGTGGACGCTATTTCCTTTGAGGGTTTTAAATACTATCTAAAAAGCACCGTCTCAATTCTCAGCGACAGGTATCGAGAGAACGGCGAAGGCGTCGAAGGTGTGACCGTGACCGAGCCTAAGTATTACACCGACTATGACGCTGTTGGCTTTATCATTAAATTTGATAACGCTGAAGCATACCAAAACTACTTTAATATTGAAGACGACGATAGTTCTGTCGAGCCAAAGACCTCTGGGCTATTTATCAAAAAGACGAGTTATGATATTGCCTTTCCTTTTTCAGTGACAACCGCGGACTCACTGATAACCCTTTTGAAAAACACCGTCATTATGTGGGGAGAGACGTTTAATAAAGACATAAGCACGATAGTTTCCATCTATGACCACACCACATTTGTCTACCAAATAGTCTCATCGTCAAAATCGCTTAGAAGTGAAAATTTGACGGAAAGTGGCGGAGTATATTACAACACCTTCGAGCGCACCTATGCGGAACTTGAAGAAAGCACGCCGATAACGCTCTATAGTCTCCAAATTAACAGGGCGATGTGGTATCTTTTCGCGCTTGTCGGTGTAGTTGCTATGGTTATCATAGTCTCTTTGTGGCACAGGTTATCCACAAAGCGAAAAAGTCAAAATAAAAATGTTTGAAAAAAGTTATTTAAAATCGAGTAAAAGTGTCGTATTTTAAAAGAATTAGTCACTTTTATTTACACTTTTCCACAATTTTTCCATATTTTTTCCGATAGTTCTTGTAAAATAACTAGAAATGTGATATAATCAGTAAGTTATTTAATATTGAAAGGCAAAAATATGGAAAATAAGAACATAAGAAATGTGGCTATTATTGCGCACGTAGACCATGGCAAAACTTCACTTGTCAACGAAATGTTAAAACAAGGGAATGTTTTTAGAGAAAATCAGGTGGTTGCTGATCGCGTTATGGACAGCAACGCGCTTGAAAGAGAGAGAGGTATCACCATTCTTTCAAAGAATACCTCTTGCTTTTATAACGGCGTAAAAATCAATGTTGTCGACACTCCAGGTCACGCTGACTTCGGCGGAGAAGTGGAGCGTGTGCTTAAAATGGTGGACGGCGTGCTACTTGTTGTGGACGCCTTTGAAGGTCCTATGCCACAGACAAGATTTGTGCTTGAAAAAGCACTTGCGCTTAATCTTAGAGTTATTGTTGTAATTAATAAGATAGACAGACCTGACGCACGCATCAGCGAAGTAATTGACGAAGTTTTGGAACTATTTTTGGAATTAGACGCCAACGAAGAGCAACTCAACTCTCCGTTCGTGTTTGCTTCCGCGCGTCAAGGCATCGCTTCCACCGACAAAAACACCTTAGGCACCGATTTGAAACCACTTTTTGAAACAATCATCGACTACATTCCAGCGCCAACAGGCGAAGAAAACGCTCCGCTTAAAATGCTTGTATCTTCTTGCGAACAGAATGACTATGTTGGAAAACTTGCCGTAGGTAAGGTGGAAAATGGCGAGATAAAAGTTGGTCAAAGCGTTGTTGTCTGCAATTGGCATGATGAAACAAAGCGCTTTAAGGCAAAAATTGTTTCTCTTTTTGTCTATGAAGGTCTTAAGCGCGTCAATGTGGAAAAGGCGTCGTTCGGCGAAATTGTTTGCGTGGCAGGCTTAGGCGATGTGACAATTGGCGACACGATATGCGACGAAAGTGAAGTTAGCCCAATCGAATTTGTGAAGATTGCAGAGCCGTCCGTTGAGATGACCTTCATGGTCAATGACAGCCCTTTTGCCGGAAAGGAAGGAAAGTATGTTACCTCTCGTCATCTTCGCGATAGACTTTATAAGGAAGCGGTTAAGGACTTATCGCTCAAGGTGGAAGACGGCGAAACAGCCGAAAGGTTTAAGGTCTGCGGACGTGGCGAAATGCATCTATCAATTCTCATTGAAAATATGCGTCGCGACGGCTACGAATTTCAAGTTTCTCAACCGAAAGTTTTGATTAAAGAGATTGACGGCGTCAAGTGCGAACCTATCGACAGGCTCTATCTCGACGTGCCTGAAGATTGCGTTGGAACAGTCATGAACAAAATGGGTGTTCGTAAGGGAGAACTTCAAGGTATGACACCACATGGCTCTCGCATGAAAATGGAATTTTTAATTCCGTCACGCGGACTCTTTGGCTTAAAATCGGAATTTTTGACCGATACGCGTGGCGAAGGCATAATCAACTCAATCTTCTATGACTATGAACCATATAAAGGCGAAATCAACCGCCGTGACTATGGCTCACTTGTTGCGCACGAAGAGGGCGAAGCAATCGTCTATGGATTATTCAACGCACAGGAGCGTGGAGAACTCTTTATTGGGCCTGGCACACCTGTATACGCAGGTATGGTGGTTGGCGCAAATCCAAAGGGTGGCGACATCGTTGTCAATGTTTGCAAGCGTAAGCACCTTTCCAACATGCGTGCCTCTGGCAGTGACGACGCGCTTCGACTGACTCCACCTCGCCTTATGAGTTTAGAGGATTGTATCGAATTTTTAGGTGATGATGAGTATTTGGAAGTGACGCCGAAGTCGATAAGAATTAGAAAGATTATCTTAGACCACAACATGCGCCTCCGTGAGCGTGGGAAGATGCTGAGGGGAGAGATATAGGCGAAAACTGCACTTTTGCTCGTTTTCGAAACGAGTTCGAAAAGCATCGCGTTTACGCTTGTTTTCGCCTATTCGCGACCAAACGAAATCGCACTTCGTTGGCGATTTGTCGCGACTTAAATAGGATTTGATTATATCTCAAACAAACTATAATCAAAATCATCTGCTACTTTTCGTTCTTCGTTCCGTAGGTTTGTCCTCTTCCCTGTAGGTGATTTTTGATTTATGCTCGCCGAACGCAGTTCTACGCTTCGCAAAATCAAAAATTGATTATAGATTAAATAAACTTTTATTAATATCATCCACAGTTCTTCACTCTTCA
>CALWEZ010000030.1 GCA_944377455.1 uncultured Clostridia bacterium | reverse complement strand
CCGAAAGCGTGTCAAGTCCAACAGGTCCTCCGCCGAATTTGTAGATGATACTCTCTAAAATCTTTCTATCGATAAAATCAAGCCCAAGTTCGTCAATTTCCATTTTTGCAAGCGCCTTATCAGTTATCTCTTTTGTGATTTCGCCAGAGCCAAGAACTTCGGCGTAATCTCGGACACGCTTTAAAAGACGGTTGGCAATTCTCGGTGTTCCGCGAGAACGCTTTGCAATGTCAAGGCTGGCACTGTCGTCTATTTTGATATTCAAAATATCAGCCGAACGATTAATGATGATTTGTAAATCGGCATCTGTATAAAGTTCCAAACGGCAGATTACTCCAAACCTATCGCGAAGCGGACTTGTAAGCATACCCGCCTTTGTGGTTGCGCCAATAAGTGTAAAAGGCTGAATTTTAAGACGCATATTTTTAGCAGAAGGACCTTTTCCAACTATAAAATCAAGCGCAAAATCTTCCATGGCTGGATACAAAATTTCCTCAACAGTCTTATTAAGCCTATGAATTTCGTCAATGAAAAGAACGTCATTTTTGTTGAGGTTGGTGAGAATTGCCGCAAGGTCGGCAGCATGCTCAATGGCAGGTCCTGATGTAATTTTGATTTGTGAACCAAGCTCCTTCGCAATGATGTGCGAAAGAGTGGTTTTGCCTAAGCCTGGCGGACCATACAAAAGCACATGGTCGAGTGCATCCTTACGCGACTTTGCCGCCTGAATGTAGACCTTCAAACTTTCCTTAATTTTATCTTGTCCAACATATTGATCTAGGCTTGTTGGTCGAAGCGAAGTTTCAATCTCAGCATCAGTAAAATTCTTTGTGCTTGTTATAAATCTATCTTCCATATTTCACCCCAAATTTATCGCCCTAAATAGCGAAGGACTTTCAAAATAATCTCTTCCGCGGTTGCGCCGTCGCCAGCATTTGCGCGCGCCAGCCTATAAGCCTCGTTCTTGTTGACGCCCAAGTTGATAAGCGTTTCCACCGCATCATTAAGAGCGTTCTCATCATAGAAGTTGTCGAGATTTTCCTTATAGTTGAATAGGTCAGTGCCGTAGCCTGCCACCGATATTTTATCCTTAAGTTCAAGGCACACACGCTCGGCGGTTTTCTTGCCAAGCCCCTTGATTTTGGATAAAAGCGAAACATCTTCGCGCGAAATTGCCACAACTAAGTCGCTTATCTTCATACCAGAAAGTATGGCAATCGCCATCTTTGGTCCGACGCCAGAAACCGTGATAAGTTTCATAAATATTCCTTTTTCTTCTTGCGAAGCGAACCCAAAAAGCGCAATTCCATCTTCTTTCACATGCAAATATGTGTAGATTTTGCAAGTTTCATTGGTATTTGGAAGTGCCACAAGCGAATTATTGGAAATTTGCAGTTCATATCCCACGCCGTTGACATCCAAAACAAGCGTGTTTTCATATTTTTCTTCAATCGTTCCCACTAAAAATGAAATCATATCTTCCTCACATAAATTTTTTCAATCGTTTTAAATATTAAAGTTGTATTCGTTTTTAAAAACAATTTTTGTAACTTTTTCGAGATATTCGAAATACGAAATATTCGAAATATTTGTTTATAAATAGATAAACAAAGCAAGAAAATAGGTCTAGACTTCTCACATCATGTTAAAATTAAGTCTAGGATTGATTTGCCCATGACATATCGCCACCGCAAGCGCATCTGCAGCATCATCTGGCCTTGGAATATCCTTAAGCCCAAGCACATTTTTTACCATATACTGCATCTGTCTCTTCTCTGCATGACCATTACCTGTTAACGCTTGCTTGATTTGTATTGGTGTATATTCAAAGGTGCGTCCGCAATATTTTTGACTTGCCAGCACAATCACCCCTCTTGCCTGTGCCACCTGAATGACAGTCTTTTGATTTTTGAAATAGAAAAGTTCCTCAATCGCAACTTCGTCAGGCCTATATGTCTCAAAGATAACTCTAAGTGCCTCATCGATATGTTGAAGCCTTATAGGCAATGGGTCTTCTTTTGGTGTTTCAATCACACCGTAATCGATAACCCTGTTGTTATCACTCGTCTCAATAATCCCGTAGCCGACAATTGCATAGCCAGGGTCAATACCTAAAACTCTCATACATTAAGTTTAAAATATTTTGACGATTTTGTCAAATAAATAGCAACGTTTGTAAATCTATAACTAAACTTAAAAAATTCTGCAAGCCAAAACTCTTAAAGGAAAGCTAAAAAGCAATGATAAATAACACTATATTATTTTTATAGCATTTTTTATTAAAAAATATTCTTATACTACTAAGCTTCAAAAACGCAACTAATTGACTTAGTTAAAACTATATCTTCTGGCACAAATACCTGTTCTATGTTTTGAGCGGAGCTTTCTTTTGACATCATTCGACATTCCATCATGTCGTAGTGTCCAGAAAATCCCCTAGCATTTGTAGAATATTCCACCCTTTTACATTCTTTAATCTGCTTGCCCATTGCCTTTGCGATATTTTCTGCTTTATGCTTTGCATCAAGGACAGCAAGCGTGACAATTTCATCTTCCATTTGCGCTTTATCTTTAATATCGAAAACTATTTCATAGGTTGGTGGCGTTTTTAGTTTTGAAGTTGCTTCAATTATTTTTGCCATGTGCTTTAAGTCATAATCAAACTCAATGCTCGCTTTTTGGACAAAAAGATACCCATCTTTTATGTATTTTTTAGTTTTTCCGTCATATGTACTAGCTTCACTTACACGCATACTAGATGTTTTAAATTCACTTTTATTAAAGCCTTCGGAAATTAAAAATTGCAAATAATCAGCTACTATTTTTGTGCCTATCTCAACTGCCTTTTCATAAGTTTTTTCTTTTGCCTTAAATGTGTAATCTAGGCCAATTAAATTTGGCGCTAGCTCTTTTCTCCCTTCTCCTGAAACAAAAATTTCCATACAAACCTCCTTAATTTACCTGAAAACATGATACAAACTCTAAATTATTTTGTCAAGTTATTTTATCTCACCAAAAACAAACTTCACATCATTTCGAATGTCATTGCCATTTTTTATGTAGTCAGAATAGAAAGCGGAAGCCACTTCTGGTGGCACAAGCGGAAGACTTGGAATGTCAGAAATTTTAATAAACTTTGGTATATAAACACCATTATTTTGATTAGCCTGAAACTCTTCACCCTCGCCAGAGCCGAACTTACCAGAAAGCCATTCTGCAAGATAAAAATGTTCTTTGCTAATTTTATTTTCGTAAGTGTAAA
>CALWEZ010000029.1 GCA_944377455.1 uncultured Clostridia bacterium | reverse complement strand
CATGTGACCATTCTCTAATCTTTTCTGGTGAAGCAAGTCCTATTTTAATTTTTTCAAAGTTATTAAGTTCAAACATAACAATCCCCTAAAATTAAATTTGTATATATCATCATTTGTGCAAATGTTTTTACTATTATTTTTTATGTTTATTTACTAAACTAGAAAAGTTAATTATTCATCAAAATCCCCAAAATCATCAAATAAGTCGATATCGTCAATGCCTTGAGTTGAGGTCTGTTCGTCGATTGCCTCTTGAATATCACTCTTCTTTTCTTCTTCGCCTTGGTCATTTATTAGTTCGTCAAGGTCGATGGTGACATTCTTAAGGTCATTTTCAACATCCTGTTCCATTGAAGGTTTATCGTGTTCGTCTTGTGATAGTTCTGGAAGGTCAATCTCTTCGTCGTTCTCGGTCAAAATCTTCACATCAAGTGCAAGTGCTTGAAGTTCTTTCACTAACACTTTGAAAGATTCTGGAATACCTGGCTCTGAAATTGGCTCGCCTTTCACGATTGCCTCAAAGGTCTTAACACGACCAACAACATCGTCGGACTTCACTGTGAGCATCTCTTGAAGAACGTGGCTTGCGCCGTATGCTTCAAGCGCCCAAACCTCCATTTCACCGAATCTCTGACCACCAAAGAGCGCTTTACCGCCGAGTGGTTGTTGAGTGATAAGTGAGTATGGACCAATCGAACGAGCATGCACTTTGCTGTCAACCATGTGGTTAAGTTTAAGCATGTATTTTATGCCGATTGTGGTCTTGTTCTCGAATGGCTCGCCTGTTCTTCCGTCGTAGAGTTGAACTTTAGCATCTTCTGGGAAGTTGTTTTCTTTAAGTAGTTCCTTAATGGAAGCAACATCGGCGCCATCAAACGCTGGAGTTGCCACCTTCCAACCAAGGCTTCCTGCCACAAGTCCCAAATGCACCTCAAGCACCTGACCTAAGTTCATACGCGCTGGAACGCCTAGTGGGTTGAGCACGATGTCAAGTGGTTTGCCGTTTGCCATGAATGGCATATCTGCCTCTGGCATAACGATGGAAACAACGCCTTTATTACCATAACGACCGCTCATCTTGTCGCCGACAGATAGTTTTCTCTTCTGAGCGATATAGACTTTGACAAGTTCATTAACGCCTGGTTCAAGTTCATCCTTATTCTTCCTTGAGAACACTTGAACATCAACAACAATTCCGCCTTTACCATGTTGAACACGAAGGGATGTGTCTCTAACCTCTCTCGCCTTTTCGCCGAAGATGGCACGAAGCAATCTCTCTTCAGGGCTTAGTTCTGTTTCACCCTTAGGAGAAACCTTACCAACTAAGATGTCGCCTGGACGAACCTCAGCGCCGATTCTAACAATTCCGTTCTCGTCCAAGTTTTTAAGAGCGTCCTCACCAAGATTTGGAATATCGCGAGTGATTTGCTCGTCGCCTAACTTTGTGGTTCGGCATTTAAGTTCTTCCACTTTCAAGCAAATTGAGGTGTAAACATCGTCTTTAACAAGTCTTTCGTTGATGATGATAGCATCCTCAAAGTTGTATCCTTCCCAGTTCATATAGCCGACAAGCACATTCTTTCCAAGTGCAAGTTCGCCATTTTCGCAAGAATATCCGTCAATGATAACGTCGCCTTTACCAACCTTTTCGCCTTTCTTTACGCAAGGTTTTTGGTTGATGCAGGTTTCGTCATTCGTCTTTTCAAACTTAGTAAGTGGATATATGTCCACAGTGCCTTCGTTATTTTTAATCCTAACCTCGTCAGCGCTGACATATTCCACAACGCCAGCGTTTTTAGCAAGTGTGCAGTAACCTGAATCACGCGCAACAACCTGTTCCATACCAGTTCCAACAACAGGAGATTCTGGTCTTAAAAGTGGAACAGCCTGTCTCTGCATGTTTGCGCCCATCAGCGCACGGTTCGCTTCGTTTGAGTTAAGGAATGGAATAAGCGAGGTTGCCACAGAGATGAATTGTCTTGGTGAAGCGTCCACAAGGTCAACCTGTCTTGCTGGAACGTCGACAACATAGTCTTTGTGACGGCAGATAATTCTCTTATTAACAAATCTGCCTTCTTCGTCGAGTGGCTCGGTTGCCTGTGCGATATATGCGGTGTCTTCAATGTCTGCCATGTAGTATTCGCACTTATCAGAAACCTTGCCTGTCTCCTTATCCACCTTTCTATAAGGTGTTTCAAGGAAACCATACTCATTAAGTTTGGCATAACTTGTCATGGTGTTCACAAGTCCGATCGCCTGACCTTCTGGGGTTTCGATAGGGCAGATACGTCCATAGTTTGTGTAGTGAATATCACGAACCTCAGCGTCCGCTCTTTCCTTTCTGATACCGCCAGGACCAACAGCGGAAACACGGCGTTTTTGAGTTATTCCAGAAAGAGGGTTCACCTGATCCATAAATTGTGAAAGTTGAGAGGTTGCCACGAAATCGCGGAGCGCTCTGTTCACAGCCTTTGGATTGACAATCTGTCTTGGTGTAACCTCAGAAAGTTCCTTACCTTGCAAGGTTTCACGAACATTTGAAACAAGTTTTGTGATACCTGAACGGAAATGGTCATAGAATAGTTCCCCACAAGTTGCCACTCTCTTATTTGAGAGGTGTTCAATCTTGTCAGTCTTTGCAATGCCTTCAATAACATCCAAATACATGCTAATTGATGCCAAAATATCGTCCATGGTGAGAGTGGTTATCATTAAGTCCTTTGCTCTTTCACGGATAACTTGCATTCTCTTTTCTTTGGACTTATTTTCTTTCAATATCTCTTTGAGAACAGGATAGTAAACCTCTTCTAAAATTCCAAGGTCTTTTTCATTGCAAGGGAACACGTCGGAAAGTTTAACACGGTTGTTGCCACGAACTAGATATTTTTTATCTGGAAGTTGAATCCAAACCTCATTGATTCCGCTTGCCTTAATCTTGTTTGCAGTTTCAGCGTCAATCTCTTGACCTGCTCTTGCTAAGATTTCGCCATCTTCAGTGACGATGTTTTCAGCGGCAACCTGACCAGTAATACGCCTTGCAATAGAAAGTTTTTTGTTTAAGTTATATCTACCAACTCTTGAAAGATTGTAATATTGGTCAGAGAAGAACCAAAGGTTAAGATAGTTTCTTGTGGTTTCCGCACTTGGAACATCGGCAGGCCTTGTTTTTCTTGCAAATTCAAGAAGCGCCTCTTCCTGAGTTTGTTGTGGTTCTTTTTCAAGCACGTGCTTCACAAGTCTATGGTCACCAAAGAGTTTGGAAATCTCGTCTGCAGTGTAGCCAAAGCATTTTAAGAATAAGCCAAGTGTTATTCTATTACGCCTATCAAGAACGATGTTCAAAACCTCATTCGCCCCCTGCTTAACCTCGATATACATACCACGCTTTGGAATGATTTGCCCAACGAGTGTGGAGTTGTCCTGACTTTTATCACGAAGAAGGTAGTAATTTGGAGATTTGATAATTTGATTGACAACAACTCTTTCAACACCATTGATAATAAAGGTGCAGTCGTCTGTCATATATGGAATGTCACCCAAGAAAACGACATCTTCAACCGCCTGACCTGTCTCTTCCACAACAAAGCGTGCCCTAACATTCAAAGGGATAGAATAAGTGGCACTTCTACGCTTGCACTCCTTTGTTGAATATTTAGGCTCTTTGTCCATGATAATATCAAGAAGATAAAGTTTTGCCTTACCGCTGTAGTCAACGATAGGAGAAAACTCGTCTAAAGCTTCACGTATTCCATGCTCTAAGAAATCTTTGAAAGACTTCTTTTGAATTTCAAGAAGAGGTGGAACATTGATATAGTCTTTAAGTTTTGCAAAGGTATATCTTTCGGCTTTTCCAAATTTTTGTTTTTTTAGTGCAACTGACATAACATACTCCTTAAATTAAGACTAAAAAAGGAAACAATATGGCAAAAAAACTTTGCCACAATGTTTCCTATATTAAGTTAAAAATCGCGATATTCTTCCACATTTATGATAATAACCACTTAATTATAGCAATATTTGGAACTCTTTGTCAATAGTTTTTTAAAAAAAATTTTAAAAATAGCAAAAATATACTTAGTTAATGATATTTTAACAAGTAATCAAGCAAAAATCAAGCAATTTTAATAAAAATATATATAATTTTTATTGCCAAAGTTAATCACTTTATACATATAAAAGAAAAAAGGCTATAAATAGCGACATATTTCACCGCAAAATAGCCTTTTTCTTATTTTATAACCCTATGAAATTTTGTCCAACGCCGATGCCGTAACTGGTTAGATATAGAGTATGCTCAGATTCGCCATTTTCCATATAGAAAGTGTAGTTTACATTGTGGCTGTAGATAGGTAAAACATAGAAATCAGTTGTGTTTATCTCGCCCGAATCATTGAGATTAACACCGAAACTATTGTGTGTCACAACGGTTTCACCTTCAAGCGTTGCAGTTGATGGCTTGTAGCTTGAGACAATATCGCGAACGATATGTCCGTATACACTTTCAGAAGCTGTTTGGCTGAAATCTAACTCGTCAACAAACATCGTTCCCGTTCCTGTCACAGTGTCTGTCGAACTATGCAAGTTGTAGTTGTATGAACTTTCAGAGATATATGCGTGTTCGGTGTATTCTTGAGGATTGCTCCAGCCCATATTATAACTATACACATCCGCAGTGAACGAACTTATCGTGTTATTGACACTCACCATATTGCTTAAAGTGTAGCCGACAATCTCGCCCATATAGATGTCCAAAATCGTGCCATAAACATATGTTAGCACATATGCTTCAAACTCAATGTTATTCGCTTCACTTAAATAGTCGGAATTTAGCGTTCTTCTATCATCGTTGGTGTAAATGTCAGTGGAAAGAGCATAATCTTCCACCTCTATAGCGCTTGTAAATTCAAGATAAGAACTATCGCCGACTCCACTATTCATCAAACTATTGGCGTAGTTTGTGATATTTCTCATTAAGTTTGATGACAAATCTGCCGTTATATTTATTCTCGATGTGTCGACCGCAGAACCTACAACGCCACCTATTGCCACTTGAGATTGTTGAGAGGAAAGCACTGATAGATATCCGTTTGTGTAGTTAATGTTTCTCAAGTTTACAATCGAACTTGTTCTTGTGACTCCACCTATTATTCCACCCACTGCGCTAAAGCCGATGTAAGAGCCTTCTATATCGATGTTAGATATGTTCACATTTCCACTCACCGCTCCGATAAGTCCGCCAAGATAGTCGACGCCGTCGGTGCTGGTTGAACTTGATAAATTCAAACTCTGGTTGGCAGAAACATCGTCAAGTTCGCCGTTAGACATAAGCCCAATAACTCCGCCAACTGCGATTGGATAATTAGGAATGTTATTGAATATCGTCTCATAAAGACCAGTGCCAGCAACGTCTATTGTGCTAACTCTTCCAGCACTTTCGCCGATGACGAGACCACCATAGAAATAGGCATTGATCATAAGGTCCTCATCAACTGTCAAAGTTAGGTTCGACGCTTGCGCTTCTCTTCCAACCAAGCCGATAAGTCCGCCCGCTGTTGAGCCAATCACAGAAACTCCAGAAGAAACTGAAACCTTATTGACACTTCCGTTACCGCCAGCGACTCCAACTATTGCGCCCGCATATGAGTTTCGAGTAAAGTCGGTACTATTTTCATCAAACTCATTGCCATCCGCACTTGCAGGAATATAGGTCGCCTTAGCGGAAGCATCGGATGTGACATTCTCTATGTCATAGCTTCCAACCGCCATTCCCACTATGCCTCCAGCAATATTGTTTGCTGAAATCATGATATTTTCGTCACTAATCAAATTGACATTCGTGATGATTCCACTGTCAACTCTGCCAGCAATACCACCTGCAACTTGAGTGTTAGTGAACACCATTTCCGCTGGTTCAAGATTGAAATTCATCACCGTTCCAATGGCATTCTCTCTGGTTGACGAACCAATCTCAGCAAAAAGGCCTGCATAGGTCATCCTTTCGCTTGTCACCATATGGATGTTAGAGATGGTCAAGAAATTACCTTCAAAGTAACCCATAAATCGCGTTCTAAAGAGTTCGCTGTTGTCGTTATATTCCGAATAATCAATGTTGTTAATCAATCTATAATATGCGTGGTTATAGTTGTTGTTATTGTTCTCATTTAAAATGTAATTTTCAAAATTCTCTGCGCTATCAAGTAAGATAGGATTGGTGATACTACCGCTCTCTCCGCTTTCTGCGGTGTTGAGATAGTGATATACAACAGTTGTCACACCAGTCTCTGCATCCACAACCTCTTCTGCAGAATATAAATATCTTTGTGAAAAGGCGATGATGTTTGGAGCGACAAGTTCCAATCTATTCAAATTGAAATTCTGTTCGTCGTAATACGCTGAAGAGTTGGTGTTGTTATAGAACCAAACAGCGTTATAGCCTCTGCCAGAAGAATAAACAAAGTTTTGGAAATGCTCGGAAAAATCTTCATCGTTTATATTAAATTCTTCCATAGTCAGTGCTTCAATAGATGAGTTTGCATTATTTTCAATGGTTGCAATACTTACATTGATATTTTCGTCACTATCACTCAAGTAGTAAGCGTCTTGAATAGTGCCAGTGTTCGCTCTTGCAAAGCCGTAACTAAGAGTGCTGTTGCTTGTGAGCACGCTTGTTGAGAAGGACGAACTTACTCTTCCAGAGCCTTGATTATTGAACACAAAGCCCGCTGCGTAGGAACTTGTGTTGTCCATATGAATGTTGGAATAAGAGTTTGAAACCTCACCTGAATTTATGAACACAAAGCCAGAGATAGCGTTATGAGAGGTGATGAAACTAAGTGTGTCATGGCTGTAAACCTCTTCGCCTTCAACCGCGCCTGACACATACGAGGTGTTTATCTCACCACTATTTGTCACAACAAAGCCTGCAGTATATTCCGTCGTTGTGGTCGTTTCGTTTCTCAACGCTCCGCCATAGAAATATGAAGAAGAGATTGTGCCAGAGTTGTTTCCAACAAAGCCAGCAAGATTGACATTTGAGTAAACGCTGACAGAGCTTCGCGAATTTGTGATGATTCCGCTGTTTCTTCCCACAAATCCTGCAACATATGAGCCTGTTGACGCCGTGCAAGCAACAGAGAGTGCAGAAGCATTGTTTGCAATAACCTCGCTGTTTGTGATGACGCCATTATTTACACCTGCGATTAAGCCTAAGGTGAAACTTGAACTTGTGACGGTGAAGATTGTGTTTGCGTATAGTTCAACGGTCATATTTCTAACCACCGCGTCGTCATTTGTTGAGCCTATTGTTTCAAAGATGCCGATACTGCTACCATCAAAGGTGTAGTTTCCGCCAAGTAAAAGCGAGTAGCCATTGCCATCAAAACCTGCAATATTTGCCGTTATTGGCGTGAAAGGATTGATGCTGTTGTTGTTTGGCAAAGTTATGTCGTTTAAGAGAATGTAATATTGATTATCCTCCATATTCATAAACTCTTCATAGGTCTCAATAGGAAGAGGACTTTCGTTTGTCGATTGCTGGTGAATATTGAAGGCAAATTCTGTGTAAATTCTTTGACTATCAATCGCCCCCACAGTGTCAACCACATACAGACCATTCCTTCTAACAAAGTTCGCTTCCACAGAGAAATGATAGATGTCTTGTTCTGGCTCATAGAGCCTAATTCCAGTAAAGACAAGTCCATTAATATAGTAGTAATCACTTCGAATATCGGTGTTTGCATTAAGCGCCAAACCATCTCTGCCAGTGGACGAGTCATAAATTTTAAAGGTTGCGTTGTTTGTTAAGGAATTAATAAACTCCTGCACATTTCTTATAACTGAGTTGTTTGTTTGGTCATATTCAATATAGTCCCAAATATCGATTTCAAGCGTGTAGGCATTTCCGACCGCAGTGCTTATTACGCCTTCTTCCATGCCATGCACAATGTCCTCATTTTGTCCCTCAAAATATTGATAATCAAGCACAAATTCCATGATATATACCGTCAAAATTTCCGAATACTGCACATTGACGTTGTTGACAATTCGGCTGGCATTCACATAGATATAGAAACGATAGCCGATTTCATCATTAGGAGTGATGACGTTGTCAGTGATATTCAGCGTTCTACTTGTGCCGTCACCTTCAAGCGTTGCCACATCACTGGAAAGCGTGATTTCGATGTCGTTTAGTCCAAAGCCATAATAGTCAAGCGTCATACCATACTCTAGTCCGCGTGCCACATAGTAGACATCACTTTCTTCTCTGTCGTCAAAGGAAAGATGAGCGTAATTTGCAAGTTTTGTTGTCAAATTCACCTCTTCATATTCCACTTGACCGCTTAAGTAAGTAACCTCAATATCAAATCTTATAGGCATATCATCTTGAACGCCAAGCGAGCCCAAAAGATATCTAACATAGATTTTTCCGTTATAAACCTCGCCTCTCTCTTCAAGATATTCCACATAATCTTCATAGGTGAAGGATAATGCGCCATTTATAGTTGAGCCAAAGTTGACATCTGGAAGATAACGTATAACGCCGTCGGACGAGCTTTGGTAAACGAAGGTGAAATCAACCTCTCCAGCACCTTCGCTATAGTTTATGCTGTTATTTCTTATTGTGAAGGTGTTAAATTCCGCATCCACTGGGTCGATGCTTATCTCTAATAGTCCATATTGAGAAGGCACGATGTTCTCATCGCGGTCACTCATGTCGCTGTAGTTAGAATAGTTGACCGCCTCCACATTTGTGATTTCCGCTTCGCTTAGATAGAAGATGAAGTTTGTGTGGACGCCGTTATATAATTCATTGGCGTAGAAAACAATTCGATATGTGCCGTAGATGTCCGCATTTCTTCTGTTTGAATATGCCGAACTATCCTTGTTGACGCTTAAAGTAAACGAAAATTCATTGCTTGCACTCACATTGTTTTTATCAACAAATAGGTTAAATAAGTCAGCATTATGTAAATTTACGCCATTTCTTATGTAACTTTCATAAGCGCTAACGTAGTCACTATACGCGCCTTCGTCAAGTCCATATGCCCAACTTTGACTCATTCTCTTTTGAATTTTATATTCGTTGCCATCTACGTCAGTGAAGAAAATTTCATAGTAAACAAATTCGTCATTTCGTGATGTAACGCTTATTTGCTCGTTATAAACATCGTTTGTTTTCATGGAGATAAGGTTAGAAGAAACCTTAATATCAGTTGCCGTCTCTCGATATTCCACGCCGATTTCAATGTCAGGGTTATCTAAATTCTTAGACGCGCCTATAGGTAACCTATAAACATTTCCGTCAATTTCTCTTTCAATATAGGAACTAAGGTGATAAGTGTCAGAGCCCTGCAAGTTTTCGCCATTTCCATAGAACAATATCGACTGCCCGCTGACTTGATAGGTTGTGTAGAGTGGGTTTTCACAATACGCGTCAACCACCACATTTTCGTTTGGATTAAGCCTTATGCTGACATTGTTAAGTAGGAAAGTGCCGTTAGCATCGATAACAACTTCCTCCCTTTCGCCATTAGGCGTTTCATATGAAAGATTTCCATCGCCGAGGCTATAAGTTGGCACAGCATAAATCGTTGTTTGGTTTGTTCCATAGACCACAATCTGCGAGCCGTCTATGATGTTAAGCGAATTCGTTGTGTTGGAAGCATAGAAGACTGAATTTTCTGACTGCGTGTCTAAATAGTTTACAATATAGAGATAGATATTTATTGAAGATTGAACATTTAAGATAGATTGCAAACTTACACTGGCAAGTCCGTTAGAATAAGTGGTTAAGCTTCCGTCAGCATCGACACGCAAAAGGTTGTTTGATGTGGACAATATCTGCGCGTCACGCGTGTTTAGTGCAAATGGATAGAGACTTGAGTTTGGAGAAAATCTGTTAATTGATGCCTCGTCGATATAGTCCTGAGCGACGCCGTCAACATTTTCAGTCAACATTCCGCTGAAATAGAACATCAAAAAGACGTTCTCATTGCCAGTTTCCGATGTCATGGCAAAGATACTATCTTGAATGCCTAAATCTACATCAACCTTCAAAAACTCACCATGCTCAATTCTTTCGTTTCCATTGTAAACCACATAATCGCCATAATAGTTGGATAGCGACGTGTCGGAGGTGTTAATCTCGTCACTTTCATTGAGATTTCTTTGAACATACGAGGATATGTCAAAAAGTGCATAATAAACTGTCACGCCTGTGGTTGTTAAATAGCTTCTTCCATTGTTATATGCGTTGCCAATGGCATAAATAACCTCAGCTGTGACGCCATACGCTTCATTGACTCTCGCAAGTTTTTCTTCTGTTCCCCTTAAAAGCATCATGGAACTATCAAAAGCACCTCTGCCATCGTCCACTGCTTCAATCTCGTTTATTGTGTTTTCAAGGATAATTCGTGAGGTTGTTGTTTCAATAGTTTCTGTCTCATATTCGCCAGCACTATTTGTCTCATAGAGAAGATAATTAACCGACGTGTCTCCTTCATATCCAACAATTCCGCCAGTGTTAAGTTCACCGCGAACAAAGGTTCGTGATGTATTTCCTAAGATGTAAACGTGATTTGCGTTGCCACCAGCATATCCGACAATTCCGCCAACCGCGCTTGTTGTTGCATCGCTTTGAACATCAACTTCGCCACCAACTAAAAGGTCAAAAATTGTCGCCCTAGGAGTTTGGTTTATGTTGGAGTAGTCGATAGGATTATCGTTGATAAAGAAATCGTCATCATTATCAACTAAAAGTGTTCTAATGATATTCGACGAAACATTGCCATCGCCTCGGAAATAGCCAACCGCACCACCTGCGAACAATCTATTCGCCGTGACATCTCTAGTTTCCGTGCTATTTTTAATTTCTATATTTGTGTAACTTGAATATGAAGCGTAACCATAGACGCTGAGATTGCTGTTGTCTATCCTATATATATCGCCATAACTTATTCCGGCAATACCGCCAGTATACACGCTTGAGTTTACTCCAGTGCCGTCGATGACGATACTGAGTTTTGAATTAAAATATGCAAGATTTCTTGGCGATTGTCCCTCAAATTCGCCAACCTTATCTTCAATGGTGTAGTAAGCGCTCTCTTCCTCCGTTTTTTCAACATAGGAATTAAAGTTTTGCACAATTTCGCCAACCGCATGTTCGTTGGTATTTCCGTCGACGCTATAAGTATAGACACCATTCAAGCCAACAAGTCCGCCGATAGCATACTCGCCATCGTTACAAATCAAAATTTCTGACGCACCTACAATTTCCGCTCCAACATTGGAAAGTTTTCCATAGTTTACGCCTGCGAGCAAGCCCACATAGAAATTGGAGTTAGAAAGATTTGTGGTGTTAAGATTTATCGTTCCAGAAAATGTCAAATTCTTGATGTAGCCATCGTAGTTTATTTGAGCGAACAAGCCCGCATAATAGGTGGTGTTTGAAGAGACTATAGCAGAAATATTTCCATTTTCCGCCTCATCAACCGAGGTTAAAGTTATGTTAAAGTTGGAAATACCAGCCTGTGAGGTCGTGCCCACAATAGAACCAGAGAAGCCCACTAATTGTCTTTCGCCTGCGTTGTCAATAAAGCCTAAAGTCTCACTCTTCACTGTTGACATATCGATATTTGTGCGAATTTCATAGTGACTAGACAAAGTCTCTTTGTTGTTGTTTATCGCAAGCACATCCTCTGGCGAGTCTATGATGTATCTATTCGCCTCCGAGCCATTTCTGTAGGAGATGTCAATTCTTATCGGCGTTCGTTCGCCAAGCACCGAATAATCTTCTCCCCACTCGATAGGATAGATGTAGAGAGTTCCAGCAAGCGCAGTTTCAATCGTGTTTATTATGCTACTGTTTGTATTATAGAAATCTTCCACCGAAATCTCAATAAGATAAACGCCTAAGCCCTGCTCTATGATGTTTGTCGTCACCAAATCACGCGAAGTCGCGTTATCTGCAACAAACTGCGCATTTAGTTCAATATTTGTGGCATTTGTTGGATTGACAAAGACGATGACCGAGTCACTCAAATATCCATTTGTAAAGGCAAATTCGTTGACGCTAGATGCCGTGCTTACTCTCTCCACCTGGATATATTCTGAGGTTAAGATGTTGGCATCATATTGCATTTCAGTGTAATTACGTTGCCTAATGTATGAGTGTAACACAAAGTCGCCACTTGTTGAAGCAGAGTGAGTGTAGGTAAACGTGTTGAAATCAAATCTACCTTGAACGCCAGAACTGCCAGAAAGAGCATAAATGTTAGAAAATGTTATATTTATGGTATATTTCACATCATTGTAAATAAATGTGGTGGAAATATCTTCTAGGTCGAACATAATGCCATTTTCAAAGTTTAGATATAACGGATAGGTCAAAGTTAAACCGCCGACATTTGAACTTATCGTTATCGTCGCCTCAGCGGAAGTGGTAAGTGAGCGCGAATTAGCGTCGACATAGAAATAAATGTAGTCTCGGCTATAAGGTTGATATTCAAGTTCAGAGGTTATGTAGTTTTCGTCCACATCGATGAGAATAGGGGTTCTTTCTCCATCAGGCGCTGGTTCGTCTAGTGAAATCAATTCGCTTATTATCTGTCCTATTGGATTAGAAAGAGAAAGTTCGCCGTCAATTTCAATTCCGCTTTTGATGTCTTCAATAAACGAATCGCTTATCTTATATTTATAAAATCCGAACGCCTCTTGGTTTTCAGCATAGACATCAAATGTGACGCTTCTGGACTCGCTTGGCAGGTTTGCATTTGGATTTTGAGCGTAGTAAACAATATTATCAACAGCATATCTTCCCTCGTTCATAAGGTAAAATTCATCTAAAAGCGAATAGGATTTAGCTTCTATATAATAATTCACAGAAAATGGGTCACGCCTTAAATTGCCGTCAACGCTGTTACCATTAACCGCAAAAGTGATATACGCCTCACCATTTTCGCTTGTCGATATAACATAAGACAACTCGCCGTCACTACCGACTGAAAGCACATTTCCATTGACAACTGTAGGCTCGGAGATAGACTCAATGTTGCCATAAAATCTTATTCTAACCTCGCTGTCGTAGATAATGGTGTGGCTGTTGTTGTTTTCTTCCGTGTTGTTTAAAATTTCAAGTAAGAGTGTGTTGGTGTAGATATCTTCGGCATCCTCAGTAAAATTGGTCGATTTATATTCATAATAGCCAACATTTTCTGACGAAACTAACACGGCGCCAAAATCATCGGTCTGCAAGGTGTCTATGACAGTTATCGTGACACTCACAAACACGCCATTATCCAGCATCACCTGATACATACCTGTGCCTGTGGTAAGCGGATTGACATATAGATTTAACGCATAATACGTGTTGCCGTTTTCATCTCTCCTTTCCCTACAACACTCTTCGTCGACAATGAAAGAAACCACATTCGTGCCTGACATATGTCTCACTGTCACCTCTTGGAAACGGCTTTCAGTGTAAAGATAGTCACCTAAACTTACCATGCCGTCAGACTGCATGTCGATGTAAATCATCTCGCCAGCATCGCCATAAAGTTCATCACGCGTAATATTTTCAGCGCCAGCGATAATGTCAAAATAAATTTCGCAAGAGATAGAAATAATATCTCCAGCATCTTCATCAACCAAATAATAAATTGTGATTTTGAAATGATTACCAACACTTTCGTTAGTGTCCGCTCTACCACGATAGAAGAAACTTGTGTCAAGGTCTAAAATAGGTCTATCACTGACAACCTCTCCATTTGTTCCTTGCCTAAAATCAATAATTGCACTATCATAGGTGATTGTCGCGTAACTATAAGTTGCGTTAGAGTCTAAGCCAGTTGAAAGAGAAACATCAAGTTCCATCCACCCAAATTCTGGAAATTGATAGTAATTATATATATAGATAGGATTTTCTTCCGAACTATAGGAAGATGCACTGACATTATTTAACAATATCTCTGTGGTGACAAGGTTGACATCAACCATAACATTAGGACTATAGTTGACGTTATAGTCCTCCACATTCTCCATACCTTCATATCTAACAAAAAGGTCTAAATTTTGTTCTCTGTTAGAAAAAGATGAGGTTCTAATCACCAAATAGCAAGCATTCTCTAAACCTTCTATGGCATTTATTTCCTCAATGCCGAGTTCATCCCATGAGACTTGGTCATAGGTTTCAATGGAAAGGTCATTGCTGACATTTTGCACGCCAAACTCCAAATTATCAAGATTGATAGCCGAAGTCAATTTTAAAACATATGTATCATATTGGCTGTTATTAGGAATTAGTTTTAAAGCTTCATCAAAATTCACTTGGCTCGACAAATCCACCGACCTTCTCGTACCTTCACCCTCGCCGTCAGTCTTTAAGTAACCGCCATATGCCGTGACGCCTAAGTTTTGATAGATAAGCACCTCGTGCGTATAGTGAAGATAATTTTTGACGCTCAAGGTGGAGTTTTCAAACACCGAATAATTATAGAATGAAATTATGTTGAATTTGTCATTTGTAAGCGCGTTTGCAAGGCTTAAAGCAAGAGGCTCTTCACTTGCGCCGTCACTACTCGCCACCACATTGCCATCATATATAAGATATAGAACACCATCCACAATCTCAGCGCTATTAAATTTTATCGCATTAAGATTGTAGATTCTTGTGCCTTCACCCTCAAACTGCATAACCACCTCGTCAGGCATAACGATATTGTTCACATCGCTAAAGTCGAAGGTGGTGTTTACATCAAAATCACTAAAACTCAAAGAAGAGATGTCGATATTTTCGCCATAGTTCTCGCTAAAATAAAGATAGTAAAAGGTCATATCTTTGTCGGTGGTGTTGGCGTCAAATATGTAATGACTACTCGTCAAATTCAAACTTGTGACAGGCGAATTTTCATTGCCAGTTGTCAAATACAACTGACTGTTGTTAAATTCCATAGTTGAAGAGTGCTCAACAACGTTTAGTCTTATTGTTGTCCACTTATATCCCTCTTCCGAAGTTGCCATCAAATTGACGCTTCCGCCAGCAAGTCCAGCAACTGTCACTGTGGCAACATTGTCATTGTAACTGACATTTGTGATATTGACAACACTTTCATTGTCAACCGAAAATCTTAAAACTCTATAAAAAGAACTTGAGGCATTTTCAATCGTGAAATCGATGTCTCTTGTCTCTCCAACCTCCAAATCGACCGACGGCACGCTTGTGGAAATTGTGACATTGGAGTAGTCAACTGCATTACATCCAACAAAAAAGAGTCCTGCAAACACAAATGCGATTGCAGTTAAAATGCTAAGTAAGATGTTTTTCTTAAGCTTTGACATACTCCTCCTTTTATCAGCCTCCAAAGAGTTGTCTGATGTAATCGTTGGCAACAACTTGGACGGTCGTTCTCGATGTTGGACCTGTGATTAAGAATGCTTGACCAACGCCAGCGGTGACGATGGAGTTTTGTTCCTCTTCGTTGATACCGCCTGACTTTTTGTATAGTTCGGTTAGGTCATTCACGTCGTTTGGCGCAAGCGAGAAAATCATGGAATACTGACACGCGTTGATAACGGCGGTTGACTGCCTTTTAATTTCATCCGTTCCGATAAAGTCGGCAAGGTTCTGCGTGATGACGATTTGCATACCGCCATACTTTCTGATACGCTTAGCCATTTGCGCCATGAAATCAAGCGCGATTGGATATTTAGGGTTGATGAAGATGTGCGCCTCATCCACCGCAACGATGACCTTTCTGTTTTTGTGATATTTCGCGTTAAAGTCCTTGTTGTTGATGATTTCATTGTTCAAGTATCTAAAGACGAGAAGCATCTGCGCGTTGGTGACAGTTGGGTTGTTACTTGCAACAAGCGACTGAAAGTTGAAGGTGACAAAGTTTTCGTTTGTTTCAATGGAGGTTGGTCCATTCCAAAGGGCGCTGTTACGTCCGCCAGTGGCAAACTTTTTAATGTAAGTTTCAACTGTCATCAAGTTTCTAACAGTGAAATCGTCCTTCGCCGTCTTTAAGCGTTTCAAAATCAAGTTGTATAGGTCGTCGAAGATAGGATAGTCCTCAGGTTTCAACTTAGAAAGGTTTGTTTTATAATCTATTCCCTTTTCCTTATATACATCAATGATAAGCGAGTTCAAAACCTCAAAGGCGTCAGAGTTTATTCCTTCCAAAATCACTCTAAAGAATTGTTCAAGGAATTGAAGGTGCTGAGCGAACGAGTCGTCAACATTCTCCACAATTTCCTTTTCGATAAGTTGCCCATATTCGTCATACTCTTCCTTCTCGTCCTCAGAAGCGTCAAGCGAAGTGATGATATGGAAAGGATTGATGATACCTTGAAGCGACGAGCCGACATCAATAAACTTTCCGCCCAAGTTTCTCGTCAGCGTCTTATACTCATTTTCAGGGTCAAGAATGAAAATCTTACAGTTGTCAGCCGCCAAATTTGTCAAAAGCGTCTTTGTGGCGTAACTCTTTCCAGAGCCAGATTTTCCGATAATCATCATGTTGGAGTTTACTCTCTCGCGGTCACGCTTGAAGAAGTCGACAAACACTGGATACTCATTGTCGCCCAAATACATGCCGTTATCGTCTTGCAAGGAGTTCGAAATGAATGGGAAAGCGGCTGCAAGCGTGGTGGTTGGAATACCACGTTTAGTCGATTTCATGGTGTCAAGACGCGATATATTGGAAGAAATGAAGCCGTCAATCTGACGCGAGAACATTTCACTATACTTAAAGCCCTGTTGTTTGAGCATAGCCCTAACATCCTTTTTCGCCGCATCTTCGCTGACAATAAAGGTGTTGACATTATAGAGTTGTTCGTTGTTGTTTTTAAGGCTGACAAGCAGTTGCCTCAAGGTCTCAAGGTGAGTTTGATAGTCAATTTGCGTCGAACTACGCCCTGCCTTACTGAGTTTTGACTCCATTTCCATGATAGCCTTATCAATCTGCTTTTCGCTGTCGAGTCTTGGCATAGGATTGAATTTCATTATAACCTTTGTTCTATCCAAAAGGAAGAAGGACGCCGCCCACGCATTGCCCACTTGAAGAGGATAGTCGATGATGTTATAAACGCGATATGTATCCTTGTCGATATTATATTTTGCGATATTGAACTTAATCTTCTCAGGCTTTATCCAATCGTTATACTTATTGAATGGCATAACATCCAAATCTCTTTCGTCAAATTCCTTACCTAGGTTTGCCTTTAAAAAGACGTATAGGTCCTTGCCAGTCAAAATTTTAGAACTTATAGGATTTAAGGATGTGGCAAGAGAAGTCACCATACCGCTGACGGTGTTCTCAAGTAATTCTCTGTCGCGGTCATAGACAACGATATAGAAATAATCCTTGTAAATCTTTTGTTGGCGGTTTATGTATTCAAAGAAGGAAACACGCTCTTCAAAGATAGGGGCACGCGCATCTATCTCGGCTTCAGTTATCTGCCCATCATACTGCATATCATAGAGAGTATCATATTTTCTATTTTCGTTATGGATGTAGTTATCCAGCACCATAGGTTTTCGAATCTTCACTATTGAGCAGGTTTGGTCATTGTTTAGTCGCCTTAGCGCGTTAGCAAAACTGTTTATAACATTGTCTTGAAAATTTTCGGTTAAAAGCGTGAAGAACATCGGCGTAACTTCAAGCACCATTCCGTAATATATACCAAAATCTATGTATCTATCTTGAACAACGCCGTTATAAGGCAAAATGGTGTTGATGTCGCCCTTCTTACCTTCTTTGTCATTTGTAAATTTCTTTTTTTGCACCATGAATTTCAATAGGTAAACCATGGTGGTGTAAAATCTCACATCGTCGGCAAACTTGAAGAACAAGGAGACTGCAACAATAACCCATGCAAGACCTATCCAAATGTGGTAATCAAAGTTGGCAGTGAAAAGAATGATGGCGATAGCAAGGAAGATGGCTCCAAGCAAAATATCAAGCCCAGTGACTCCACGGAAAAATTCAAATCTGACCTTTGTCTTTCTCGGTATCAATCTAACCATATCTTTTCCCCTTTAAATATTAATTATATATCTTTATGATACTACAAATTAAGTCAAAAATACAAATGAATATAATAAAAAATATGAAAATTTTTATTATTTAAAAGTAATATAAAAATAGGAAAAAATATTAAATCAAATAAAAATATTAAATTTGATTAAAATTTTAATTAAAATAGATAAAATTTAATTAAAAATATCATTTTTTTTAATAATTTTTAATAAATTTAAGGTATTTTTGGCGATTTTTTGTCAATTTTGCGATTTTTCTATTTTATTATAAAGAAAAGTTCGTTGAGCCTATTATGTTTTTTCGCCTTATCAAAAATCTGCTTTGTGACCTTCACGCCTTCCTTTATGATAAGTTCGTTGTTCATGCCGAGCAGTGTTTCAAACGCAACTTTGCCAAGATAATAGTTAGGCGAAAGATTGATAACGATAGGAAGCGCCACCTCCTTATCTTCCATAATCTTCACAGGCATATTTTCATTCTTCGCCCTAGGAAATTTTTTGCGTCTACGAATAAAGGAGACAAAGAGGATTTCCTCTCCACTATCAGAAATAAATTTCGCATTAATCTCACACTTGTCCGTCACAATCTTTTTAAGTGTGCGATATTGAAAAACATATTCTTTGATAACGCCGTAGTCCTCTCCAGAATTTGAGAGCACTCTCTTTCTAAACTCGCCACTCTCTCCAACATACTCCAAAACCGAACTATTTTCAATAAGCACACAATCATCTATTTTCTTGATATTGTCAAAATTGAGAAAATACTCCTGCTCGCTTTCTTCATCGACAACAATATATCCAACCTTCTTCAAAAGTTTAAAGTCAATGCAAGGCTTAAGCACATATCCCACACTCTTCTTTTCATTTAAAGCGACAACCTTCTTTGCGATATTTTCCACAACAAACTCCTTAATAAAACGATATGTGGAAAATAAAAAATTAGAATAATCTAACAAAATTAGACAGTTTTTGCAAAAAGGAAAAGACAGATTAAAACGAACAAAATAAAAATTATTAAAATTGTAAACATAATAAAGAAAAATTAAAAAATATTAAAAATAAATAAAATTTTGGTAAAAATAAAAAAATCGCGATTTTTTTTGATTTTTTTGCGATTTTTTGTCATTTTTTTGTTTTTATTTTAAATTATTTTAAAAAATATTAAATTTTAAATCACCTGAAAATTTATCTTTATTTCGATTTTTTCTTAACATTTTCATTTAGTTTTTTCAAAACAAAGTCACTTTCAAGCCCATGCACTAGACACGCTTCTTCCACTGTCTCCATTTGACTAACTGGACAGGATATGCAGTGCATACCAAAACCCATAAACACATCGGCAAGGTTTTCATCTATTTCAAGCACCTCGCCTATTGTCATATCTTTATTGATTATATCTTCTTTTTGTTTTTTCATTTTTCACCTCGCATGTTTATTATAACACTTTTCTCTTTCGTTGTCAAAATATATTTTCATTTACAAAAATTTTATACAACTTTTTTGTAAATCTATTTTTTATTCTTCTTATTCCTTTTTATACTTTATTATTTTCTCTTAATATCCAAGGCTCAGAACAATATTTTATCTTAGCGGTTATTTACTTACAAAATCAACAAGCCATTTGCTCAACCATACGCGTTGACATCAACTTATTATAAACCTAAACAATCTCTTCTTTTTCAAGTTTATGCTTTATTTTGTTTAAAATTTTCTTTTCTATGCGCGAAATGTAACTTTGACTTATTCCCATAATATCCGCCACTTCCTTTTGCGTTTTTTCTTCTTCGCCATTTAGTCCAAATCGGTATATCATAATCTTTTGCTCGCGAATGTCTAGTTTACTTAGCACATTAAAAAGTATCTGCTTGTCCGAACTCATCTCCACACCCTTCGAAACACTATCTTCGTCAAGCGGAATGATGTCGGCAAGTAGCAGTTCATTTCCGTCGCCATCAGAAGATAATGGCTCATCCAAACTAACTTCGCTTTTAATGCGAGTGTTCTTCCTTAACTGCATCAAAATTTCATTTTCAATGCACCGACTGGCATAGGTGGCAAGTTTGATATTTTTATCTAAACTATACGTTTTAACCGCCTTAATAAGCCCAATCGCTCCTATCGAAATCAAGTCATCAAGTTCCATACCGCTATTTTCAAACTTCTTCGCGATATACACCACAAGCCTTATGTTGTGTTCTATTAATTTATCGCGCGCTACCTTACTTCCGTTTTTGGTTTCTTCTAAAAGAACAAGTTCTTCTTCGCTGTCGAGTGGCTCAGGCAACGCCTCTTTGCCATTTATATAAAAGACAAAATTTTGCGCTTCGCTCCACTCTTCTTTGTGCAGTAGCCTAAACAAAAATAACTTTATTTTTCTTAAAATATTCATAAAATCCTCCTAAAAAACGCAATTTTTCGCTTTTTTCTTTATTTTTTCTCATTTTTAGCCTATTTTTTCCAAATTTTTATCTTTAACTAACTTAAACATCAAACAAAGGAACTATTTAAAATCATCTCATATGACGAGAAATTTTTATAAGTTAATGCCAGCATTGGCTTATCAACGACCTCCTTTCCGCTGACCGACATTCTGTCAATTTCAAAGGTCAAAACCTTGTCGCCTTTACCGACAGTGTCAAGATGAATAAAATGCCCAAATGTAAACTTTGAAACATCCACCTTTTTCGTCAATAGTTCTATCGTCTTTTCCTTCCCAAAAATTTTACTGAAGAGATTTAAGTCAATTATTGAAACTGGTCTATTTGTCAGCGGGTCAACTAAAAGGTTGCCAGTATCCAAAAATCCCTTGCACCTGACACGCTTGCCTTCAACCTCCAGTTCAACATCGTAACAAAGATTTTGCACCGCCTTTCGCTTATTTAAGAACTTTATAAGATATTTCAAGATAAGGTAAGTTAATGTTACAACGCCTAAGATAATCAGCGTGGCGATTTCGCCAAAACTTTGCTCGATAAACGCCACAACTCCTCCATATAAAAAAGTGGAAAATAGAAAGACCAAAAACACCTTAATAAAGGAGCGAATTGAAGAAAACTTAAAAGCCATATTTGTGAGAAGTATGCCTAAAAGAATTTTAATAAAAAATAGTGGCAATTTTCCAAGATGAAAGATAGGCAAAATTAATGCAACAACAGAAGCAAAAAGAGAGATCAAAAACAAAAATCTGCCTTTGATTTTCAGCACCATGGATGTGGTCTTAAATATCATTAAGTCAATCAAAACATTTTCGATTAGCACATACTCAACAACAATCTCCATCCGCCCTCGCTTATAAACATAATATTTCATTTTAATCACATACGCCTTCAAAAAAAATAACAAAAAGAGAACTTTTTTCGCTCTTTTTGTCATATTAAATTTGAAAGTAAATATAAACACATAAAAGAAATAATATTGAAACACAAAACAGAATTTATATATCTAATATTTTTATATCATTTTTACGCTATCAAGTAGCCGGCATTAACTCTTTCTTTTATATAAATTTTAGTTTTTACTCAGTAAAAACACCTTAATTTTCTTAAAAACAACAAAAAAATGCCATTTTTTTGATAAAAATAGCAATTTTTGTCAAATTTTATTAAATTTTCTACGAAAAGAATTTTATTTTCTTTTCCACCATCTCATCAATGCGAGAGATATAATCTTCGATAAACTTGCAATTCGGTTGACGCTCCAGCCTGTTTTCTAGGTTAAAAACGCGCTTGCTTATTGCACCTGCGCCAACACCGATGACGGAAGAGACATCTTCCATGCTGTCAATGTTAAACATGCACACATGACCATCTCTAAAGTAACCAACATTTTCCAGTCCGCCGATTTGATGTTTTTGACGATAGATGTAATATGGCTTATATCCATTCTCTTGCAACGTCTTTTCTGCATAATCCACCATCTTTGGCACATCTCGCTCAAAGACCTGCGACTTATCCTCCTTAAGTGGCGCCCCATTTTTAATCGTCAAAGTGTGCACCGTGATGTTATGCGGAGCAAGTTCCAAAAGCGTGTTTATTGAGCGCTTGAATATACCAAGTTTCTCGCCTGGCAAGCCTGCAATCATATCCATGTTGACGATAAAATCATATTCCATGGCAAGCATATACGCTTCAAAAATTTGCTTGTTTGTCTGTTTTCTTCCAATTCTTTTAAGCGTGGTTTCACAAAAGGTTTGAGGATTAATTGAAATTCTGTTGACATTATGCCTTTTTAAAATCTCCAATTTTTCACGCGTTATCGTGTCCGCTCTTCCGCACTCCACTGTGAACTCCGAAACTGGATAATTGATTTCGCCTAAGAGCCTATCGAGTTGCTTTGCGGAGAGCACTGTTGGCGTGCCACCACCGATGTAGATTGTTCGCACAATATAGGACTTATCTTGAATTAACTCCTTAACCGCTTTAAGTTCTTTTAAAACACAATCTAAATATGTATCCACTTTATCGGCAACCTTGCATAGTTCGCTTGAGATGAAAGAGCAATAGTTACACCTTGTTGGACAGATAGGTATGTTGATAAAAAGGTCAACAAGTTTATCGTTTTTTATAATGCACTTTTGATTTTTCATAATCTCATAGACGAGTTTTGCCTTATCTTCGCTGACAAAATATTCCTTCATCATAACTTCCGGCACGATGTGTTCCTTAATCTCCCCGCGTTCCACCATTTCACGCATAAACTTGCATGGTCTGACGCCTGTCAGCGAACCCCATGGAAGCGTTTTCTTTGTGAGCGAAGAGAGCACTTGATAGAGATGATTTTTGAAAAAGCCTTTCACAACACTCTTCTCTCTCAGCGGACTTAGCCCAACAGGAATGGTGAAGAATTTTACAAACTCTTTATTTTCTCCGTTTATTTCCACTTCAATCTTGCTTGTCAGTGTGCTGTCCAAAACGCTGTCGCTGTGGTGCAATAAGAAAGGCATGTCACCTTCTGGGTCAAAGAAGTTGACAAGGTCTTGCATCTCAACTTGGAAAGCCTCACTGTCACAAACAATCTTCATCATTCACTCCTATAAACTTTTTCCACGCCTTTGACACTTTCAAAGGTCTTAATTGCGCTGTCAATCTCACTTTTATCTTTCACTTCAATTATTATATCAAAAATTATATCATCTTTAACCTTTTTTGAAGAAAATCCTTTCAAAGTTAGTTTCAAATTGCGTGCAACGTTGTTTATATAGTCACTTGCCTTTGCGTCGCTGGAGACAACCTTGATGATCGCGGTGTATTTCGAATCAGAATTTTGCTCCCACTTCGCCGAGATAAGCCTTTCTTTCTCAAGATATTTAAGGTTTGGACATTCCTTCCTATGTATCGTCACACCTCTTCCGCGCGAGATGTAACCGATTATCTCATCACCCATAACTGGCGAGCAACAGCCAGCAAAACGGATAAGTAGCCCGCTGTCGCCGTCGACAAGCACGCCGTCCTTATTCTTCTTAACCTCAATGATTTGTTCGGTGACCTGTTTTGATTTTTCTTTGTAGTAAAGGTTGGTCAGCCTGCCGATAACAGAATTAACCTGAAGCGTTCCGCCACCAATTTCGGCGTAAAGCATTTCAGGAGTCTCCATCATATACGACGAGGCAATTTCGTTTAAGTATTTCTCTTTTTCCGCCTTTGTGATATTGAAATTCTTTGCCTTAAACGCCTGTTCGAAGATATTTTTTCCAACACGCGTGTTCTCTTCCTTAAACTCACTCTTAAAGAAGGAGCGTATTTTTGAGCGAGCGGAAGAGGTTTTCACATATTTAAGCCAGTCACGCGATGGCCCTTTGATGTTTTGGTTTGTGATAATCTCAACAGTGTCGCCGTTGTTGAGTTCAGTTGTGATAGGATAAAGTTTGCCATTGATTTTTCCGCCGACGCATTTATTGCCAATCTCGCTGTGAATGGCATAGGCAAAATCGATGATGGTGGAGTGGACAGGCAGTTCCAAAACCTTACCTTTCGGCGTTTGCACAAAGATGCTTTCGCCATATAGGTCGCTTTTCAAGGTCGCCAAAAACTCTTCAGGTGGAAGGTCGTTGGCATTTTCCAAAATCTCCTTGAAGCGCGCAAACTTTGCATCGAGTTTATTCGACTTTCTTCTCTCCTTATATATCCAGTGCGCAGCGATACCATATTCCGCGTGCCTATGCATATCAAAGGTTCTAATTTGAATTTCGAGTGGTCGGTTGTTGTCGGCAATTATGGTGGTGTGTAAACTTTGGTAACCGTTTGGCTTAGGGTTCGCGATGTAATCTTTCACACGCTCTGGGATAGGTCTATATATCGCGTGAATTTTACCTAAAACCGAATAGCAATCTTCAACAGTCGGCACAAGCACGCGCATGGCGAGTAAGTCATAGACTTTGCCGAGCGTGATGTTTTTCTTTTGCAGTTTTTTATAGACGCTGTAAAAATGCTTTTGCCTTTTTTGAATTTCGCCTTCAATTCCAAGTTCGTGAAGAATTTTGAAGAGTTTACGCTCCACAATCTCCATCTGCTTCATGTTATCGTCAGTCTTTAAAAGCACATTGTTTTTAAGTTCGTTATACGCCTTAGGTTCAAGTAATTTAAAGGTGTTCTCTTCAAAAGATGACTTGAATTTTCCAAGCCCCAAACTTTCGGCGAGCGGAGAGAAAATATCCGCCACAATTTTTACAAACTTTTTGGTTTCCGCATCCATAGGGAGTGTGACGCGCGACAAATCATAGTCAATCGTCGCAAACTTGATGATGACCACACGCATATCCTGACATATCGCCACAAACATACGCTTGATATCTTCCGCTTCACCGCTCTTTGAGATGGTGTTGACATTTCTAAGAAGTTTAAAAGTTTCAAAAAGTTTTTTCTGCGACGCGGTCAACTCGTCGATATAGTTTTCCGCTTCCTCTTCTCTAACTTTGTAGAACTGAAAAAGTAGGTATCCCATCAAAACTTCGTTCTGCATCTTATATTCTGCCATAATATCGATGACGTGGTTAAGCCTGTCGAGATTGATGTCCTCAACAACCAAACTATTAACTAACTTGTTTTCATGTGGTGATAACTTAAAATTTTTCTTAATGTTATCAATAACAATTTCTCTCATCTTTACTCCGTAGATATTTTAGCAAAATTATAGAACAATTTCAATCACTTAACTTAAAATTATATGCGATAATTTAATAACTTTGTCTAAGATAGAATAGAAACTTTAATATTTTTATCGATTTTTATTGCCTAAGGTCGTCAATAACTGCAGTTTGTTATAAAATTTCGACTCTTCAAGCGGTTTCTTAACATTTTTGGCTTCAACGTGACTAAAGAAATCTCCTTCTTCCTTTTTAATAAAACCTAACTCCAAAAAGGTCAAATACGCCACATAGAAGGTGTCAAACGTCACCTTGCCTTTCAGTTTTGATTCGTAAAAGTCGACTGGCGAATAAAATTTCTGCCCACCGCGAGAGATAAGCGCCTTAAAGACCTTAGCAAAACTTTCTCGCGACAAATTGACATTTCTAAACCTATTCTTATCCTCTTTAATTTCGGTTGGAAGATAAATCTCCGCATTTGTCACTTTCTTTATCTCGCTTAGATAGCCACTGTCAAGCACAGGAGACAAAAAGACAATCTTTTCAAAATTCTTCGCCCACTCCACGCCATGTGGCGCTAAAAGCAAACTGTTGTAACCTATAAGGTTTTGGTCATATATGCCCATGTGGAAGATATTTTCCTTTGAGTAATTTCGCGAAAAAGCGACATATTCATAGGCGTCAAAGGTGACAAACGCCGTGCCATACACGCTCTTCTCCGTGCCTGCCACAAAGTTCAAAAGTTCGTTTGGCGGATAATAAGCAAAATCTAAACTTTCGACATTGTCATAATAGAGTTCTTCAAACTGCACAGGATACGTGTAGGTGTTGGCGTTCTCAATTATGAAACCGCCCGCATCAAAATAGGAAACATTTCCGCTTTTACCCTGCCCTTGAAACTCAAATATGAAGGACTTGTATCTTGAGAAGAAAAGAGCATTAAAATTCTTAGCAAAATTGAAATAGACAAGTTGCAAATCTCCAATTTTAATGTTGCAATGTTGAGGACAATACTTCATCGGCAAAAGTTCAATCTTCTCGGCATTTATTCTAAATTTTGGTTTTGGATTTTCGCATCCGTATGGCTCCAAAAGTTTAAGTTCGCTTAAAAACCTATCGTCAATCTCTTCAAGTTTGATGTCGAGGTCGTAATATTTGATTGGAATAAACACATCGTCGTTGATATTTTGAAAGACGAAAGCGTTGACGCGTTTAGAAAACTCCTCATAGTTCTCTCTTTTAAGTGTGAGTCCTGCCGCCATGGTGTGACCACCAAAGGTCTCTAAAATATCCGACATGGAAGAGAGCAATTCGTGGATGTTGATGTCGTCAATGCTTCGCCCTGAGCCGTGCAAAACATCGCCCACTTGCGAAAACAAAAAGACAGGTCGGTTATACTCTTCCACAAGTCTTGCACACGCAATTCCAAGCACGCCCTGATCCCACTTCTTCGATGCCAAAGTGATGACGCGCGTCTTAGATAAATCCATCTTCTTAATCGCCTTTTCCGCATCTTCCATAATGCTTGAAGAAAGTTCCTGACGCTTTTGATTATGCCTATTTATCCTTTGAAGATACGCCTTAATCTCCACCATATCTTCGCTCATATAAAGTTTCAAACTATCTTCAGCCCTGCCCATTCTGCCAGCCGAATTGATTTTTGGCGCAATCTTAAAGGCGATGTCGCTTGCTGAAGGATTGGATAATGACACCTTGTTCTCTTTGAAAAGTTGCTTAAGCCCTATCGGCAGTTTGTCGAAGCATAGAAATCCACGCTTAACGATGTTTCTATTCTCGCCCGTCAACGAAACAATGTCGGCAATGGTGGCAATCGCCGCGATTGGCAAAAATTCCTCCGCCTTTTTCTGCCCGAGTAGCGCCTCCGAAATCTTATACGCCATGCCTGTTCCGCAAATCTCAGTAAAAGGATAGTCCTGCCCCTTGATTTTTGCGTTAAGCACCAAAGTCCCAGGCAAAATATCCGGAATTTCGTGGTGGTCTGTTATGATGATGTCTATCCCCTTTTGCTTGCAATACTCCACTTCATCATGACACGAAATACCACAGTCGACCGTGATGATAAGGTCTGGACAAAACTTCTTCTCAATCTTGTCAATCACCTCGCGTGATAAACCATATCCGTCCTCGTAGCGATTTGGTAAGTAAAAGGACGCATCAATTCCTAACCTTTTCAGCGTTTTCAGCATGATAGCCGTTGCACTGATACCGTCAACATCGTAATCGCCAAATATGAGAACCCTATCGCCTAATTCTTTTGCTAGTTTTATCCTTTCGCAAAGTTCTTTCATGCCTTTAATTAAGAACGAGTCTAAAAGTTTCCCAACCGATAGGTATTCCTTTATTTCTTCCTCGCTCGCAAGCCCACGTGACAAAATCAAATACATCGTTGACGGTAAAACATTAAATTTTTCTGCATATTCCTTAACAAGAGCAGAATTTTGATTAAAAAACTTCTTAAATATCATTTTGTTTTACCTATTTTTCAATAATATTATATAAACTTTCCTTAAAATAATCAAGAGAAAATGCACATAAATATAAAAATAAATAAAAAATGCTTGCAAAAATCAAGCAAATATGTTAAACTTTAAGCGTTGCGACAAGAAAATGATAAACTATAAACTTAAATAATAACTTAAATATTTATGCTGGTGTGGCGGAATGGCAGACGCACGGGACTCAAAATCCCGCGAGGGCAACTTCATGTGGGTTCGACCCCCACCACCAGCACCAACTTTAAAGCAAAGTACACTTACAATGCAAGCGGAATAAGAACAAGTAAAGCAATAAATGTAAATATGTTGGAATGCAATTGTGGCAAAGAAAATTGCGATTGCAATGGAACATTCGCAACAACCTTCTTCTTGATTTGTGCTAATGATTATAATAAAAAACACCTTAACTTTTGTTGTTAAAGTGTTTTTATTATAGTAGTTTCAAAATCAATTACCTAACAGCCTTTATTTTTATGTAGGAATGTACAAAGCAAAATCCTTGCAAAAAATTTCTGCTATATTCCTCCTTTGCCTCTATGCTATTCATTAGCCTTCAACCAATTAATTTTCTAATTTTTCTAAATAATTTGCAATATCTAAAAACGCGCCAGTATATTTATTTTTATCACTATCTAAGAAAAATTTATCAGGTCTATCCAGTCCTTTTTCTATCATCGCCTTTATTCTGTCATCGTTTATACAGGTTGGATTTGCGTGCTTCAAATTAAAATTATCACGATAGATATACGCTTGAAGGTCGGCTTCCAACTTGTCGCACATATAGGCAAACTTTGCCTCTTTTGTTTCTCCGCCTTCAAACTCTTCAATCACTTTTAAAAATTTATCACATTCGCTATCTTCAAACATTTTTTCAACCGCAATTCTGCCTGCTTCTTTCTTAGTTTTCGTGCCATCATAGTCGAACATCGTGATGTCGCCGATTAAAATCTCTTCGGTCTCATGAAGAGCAAGCATCAGCGCCACCTTTTCAATATCTAAATCTTCATACTCGTCGCTGTGCGCATAGATAGACACTGCCAGCATAAGCGTGCCGAACACATGTTCCGCAACACTTTCAAGTCTCACATCGCCCTCAACCGCCCAATATTTCCAGCCAGTTCTTATGACATTTTTTAGTTTATTTGAAAGCATATAAAACTTCAAAATTTTTTCGCATTTCTCATTATTAGAATTTTTCATATTTTCTCCTAAGGTTTGTTTTCTATTTTTGCATAAAAAATAAATCTATAAAAGTTTATCATAAAGGTTTTAAAAACCGCTTATTTAAATCTTAAAAGACAAAATGTTGTTTTACTAACTCTATCCGCAATGTTTTTCGAAACCAAAAACAAATTATTTTCTTTCCCTGCCTTTTCACTGCAAATAACACCAGTTGTCTTATTTAATATTCCGTTTTTTAAATCTTCCGCCGCTTTTGCCGTGTCATCATATTTTTGTAATTTGCAATTAGGAAATTTTAATTTCAAATATCTTTCACATTGTTTTAATGCTTGCGTGTGAGAAGCGATTGTTTCTAAATTTTCAACCGACTTTTCGTCACATGCAAAAAGGCAGTGATTGATTTCCATTTCCACCATATCCACAATCTCAAATAAATTTTGCTTTAAAATTTTCTCACTCTCTTTCACAAGCCCTGCAATGTTATTTTTTAATGCAACAACTCCAAAATCAATTTCTTTGTTTATTAACGCCTTTGCAACATTTTCTGAGGTTGTTAGCGGAATTTTTTTTGCACCAGCAAAATCTAACATTTCAATAAACTTATCGGTGGCGAAATCATTATAACTATTTTTTATTCCCTGAAATCCAATAATCATTTTACCCTACCATTAACATATCATTCGCTCTTTGCAACTAAATTGTAGTAGATGTCACTCTCGGAAATTTCTTGATAGTCATTCAAAATGTAGTTGTCGATGAGCACATACGATTTTTGCAGGCGTTCATATGTCCACACCTCGCCTTTAAGCGGTTCGCCATTATCGTCAAGCATGATATTCCCATTTTCGTCCAAAACATTGTCGTAAATCACATTTCCGTCAGCGTCAACAATGAAGCCGTCTTGGTCTATTTGATTATAGAGTGCGCTGTCAAGAGCGAACATAAGTTGAATTTTGTTAGTGATCGCAAAGTCAATGTTGTTTATCATAAACTCACGCCCATTATGCGTAACAATCTTCGCCGAAAGATAGTCGCGGTCGGTCATGTCAACATGATTAACTCCAAGTTCAATTTCCTTCACAAATCCCTTTTGCTCTTCAAGCGTTCGGTTGTTTGCCAGAAAGGCGTTGTAAAGATTTAAAACTCCGCCTTGCACCACATTCAAAAAATCGCCCACATTAATCTCATCATTTAATATGGTTAAATTTTTAAGTTCAATCGCGTTTTCTTTATCCGAAATGTAACTCTCACCGTTCGCCAAACTTTCCTTTCTAAGCACCCTTAAATCGTCGTCTAAAAATAGCACATCACTGCCATTTTGATAAGCAAAAACCTCTTCTCGCTCCGCCACATGAATGACATACCTGTTAGGAAAGATTGTTTCAATATTGACCACTTCTAAATATGCAAAATTGTCATTTTCCTGCACCTTTTCAGTAAGCCGATTTATGTATTTCCCCTTGCCGTCAAAAAGCACGCAAGCGCCATAGGAAAAATCTCCTGCTTCCACAATTTCCGCCTCTGTCAAGGTCAAATTCTTTGTTGTTGTGTGGAACTTGACCGTGACCGACGATAAAGCAAACAGTGTCCAAAACAAAATTAGAACAACCGCCACCACGCCTAAGCATACAGACAAAATTATAATTGCTTTTTTACTCAAATTATCCCCTTAAAAACTGAAATCGCAATTTTAACCACCTAAAACCAAAATTGCAAAATGTATTTCTAATTATATTTTAATAAAATCACGCAAAAAATCATAATGATTTTATAAAATTTATCAATAATCTTAAAAAGAAAAAACAAGCAAAGCATTTTGCTTACTTTATGTATCATAATTTTTTCTCTCTAAAAATCTTCCACAACTCTTATTTTTTCTTTCTTATTTTTTATTTCAAAAATCTTTGATTTTTTGCTCTTCCACAACTCTTCACTGCGAGCCAATGGCTCGCCTTCACTCTTCGCTCTTCACTAAAATGATTTGCGTTTGCCTTCCATTCACTTCTCACTCTTAACTTATTCTTGTAGCCTTTTTATGTCTGCGCCAAGCCGTGCGTATTTTTCTTCCAGTCTTTCGTAGCCTCGGTCTATGTATGAAATGTTATGCACAGTTGAGTAGCCTTCTGCTACAAGTCCTGCAATCACAAGTCCTGCACCAGCACGTAAGTCAGACGCAAAAACATCCGCGCCATATAATTTTTCCACGCCCTTAATAATCGCCAGCCTATCCTTGACGAAGATGTCCGCGCCCATTTTCACAAGTTCCATAACATGATTAAACCTGTTTTCAAAGAGATTTTCCTTAATGACACAAGTGCCGTTCGCCAGCGTTTCGAATGCCATAAGTTGCGGTTGAAGGTCGGTTGGAAAGTTTGGATACGGCAGTGTTTCAATGAACTTATACGCTTCACTTCTGCCACACGAAGAGATTGTCACACCTAAGTTATCTTCTTTTATTTCGCAAGCGCTTTCCTTTAATATATTAAACAAAATTTCGTTATCTTCACGCCTTGCGCCCAAAATTCTCATATCTTTGCCGAGTAACGCACCTATTAGAAGATGAGTTCCCGCAATTATTCTATCCTTGCAAACAGAAAACTCTACCCCTTTCAACTTTTTCACGCCTTCAATCTCGATTTTTTCCGTGCCAGCGCCAGAGATTTTTGCTCCCATAGCGTTTAAAAACCTTGCAAGTTCCTTAACTTCTGGTTCTCGCGCCACATTGTATAGCGTTGTCCTACCTTTCAGTAACACCGCCGACATCATCACGCTTTCGGTTGCTCCAACGCTTACCGAAGAAAAGACCACCTTGCCCGCTTTCATATTTTGAGCATTGGCGTAGATGTAGCCATGACGTTCAACAATCTTAACACCTAAACTTTTAAATGCACTAATATGTATATCAATCGGCCTTGTGCCAATATTGCATCCGCCAGGATAGGAGATGACTGCCTGCTTAAAGACGGCAAGAAGTGGTCCCAACAAAAAAATAGACGCCCTAAGTTTGTTGGTATGCTCATGCGAAATTTTTTCATTTTTCTTGTTATGTAAATCAAGCGTCAAGATGTCGCCTTCTCTTTCCACTTTGACGTTTAGTAGTTTTAAAATCTCACACATATTCTCAATATCAGAAAAGTGCGGAGCGTTTAAAAAAGTGACCTTATCATCGCACAGAATACCCCCCGCAAGAATTGGCAAATAGGCATTTTTCGACGCCTCAACCTCAATCTCCCCAGAGAGAATTTTTCCGCCGTTTATCAACAATTTTTCCTTCATAATAAAAGTATATGGAAAAGAAAAATTTAGGTTACTTAAAAAAAGAAGAAGATTTGTAAACTTTAAAACTAATAAAAAGAGTTGAAATCTCTTATCAGTTTTTGCATTAAGTTTAAAATTTATTATAATCATAATTTTGCTTGATACATTTTATCGCAACAAACAGACAAAAAATAATAAATAATCAATTTTTACGCAAAAAATATCAAAAAATGCGATTTTTTTTACTTTTTTTAATGAATTTTTCGCATTTTTATTGCATTTTTACAAATTATGACTTTTTGAGACAATAAAACATATCATTCTTATCTGTAAAAATTTTCTTATTAGCATGCTTAATACAAACGAGCATTAACTTATTTTTGATTGCCTATGCACATTGACGCACACCCCAACACCAGCCATAAAAACCGCCACCGATGTTCCGCCACTTGATATGAATGGAAGAGGAAGTCCAGTCGGCGGAATACTGCCTGTGACCACCGCGATATTGAGTAGCGTTTGCACAGCGATAAGCACTCCCACGCCGAGCGCAAGCAGGCACCCAAACCTATCCTTTGCGGATAAGCCGATTTTAAATAGAAAATAGCACAGCGCACCAAAAACCAAAATTAAAAGTATCGCGCCAAAATATCCAAATTCCTCGCCGATGATTGAGAAGATGAAGTCAGACTCAGCAAACGGAAGAAAGAGGTATTTTTGCCTTGAATTAAAAAGCCCAACACCAAACATACCACCATTACCGAGACTATAAAGAGATTGAATAAGTTGAAAGCCCTCGCCCTGTGGCGAAACCCAAGGATCAAGAAAGGCAAAAAGACGCTTCATGCGATAAGGTTCAGCAATGATAAGAAGCGGAACGCACGCACATGCTAGTCCCGAAAAAAGCAAGGTGTGTTTTTTGTTAATTCCACCAACAATCAGCATGAAAAAGGTTAAAAATAGTAGACACATCGTCACGCTCATGCTCGGCTCAATGATGACAAGAAGGCATAGCAACCCTGCAACCACAAGTGGCGGAATGAGACCTTTGAAGGTTTTAATCTTTTCATGATTTTCTGATAAGTAACTTGCAAGATACAAAATTAGACCAAACTTTGTCACTTCCGACGGCTGAATGGAGATTCCTAAAATATTCACCCAACGATTTGCACCATAACTTTGCACGCCAAAACCTGGCACAAACACAAGCACCAACAGAACAACGCAAATCGCAAGCACCGCATATCGAAATTTCTTTAAAAGATGATAATCAAAATACGCAAAAAAGATAAAGGCAAAGACACCAAGCGCCACGCCCAGAAGTTGTTTTAATAAAAAGAAATATTCATTGCCATATCTAATTTCCGCCGAATAGTAACTTGCGCTATACACCATAATACAACCGAATATCACCAGTGCGAACATCAAAAAAGTGACAAAAAACGAAATTTTGTCAAACTTTTTCTTTTTAGATAGGATGAAAAGTTTTTTAATTTTTTCCACTCAAAAACTCCAACACAAGTTCTTTAAATCTTTCGCCTCTTTCCTTATAAGAAGAAAACTCATCAAAACTTGAACACGCTGGCGAGAGAAGAACGACATCGCCACTTGTTCCTTTTTCGCAAGCATAGTCCACAGCATCTTTAAAGCGTTTAAAATTGAAAGTTGGCACATGATAACGATTTGCAACTTCGCTAATCTTTCCCCCTTCCTCGCCAAAGGTTATAACCTCCTTTAGCGGATGCTGAAATATCTCATCATACGGCGCATTTTTCCCTTGTCCACCTAAAAGAAGGATGATGTTTTTGTCTTTAAAGGCAGAGATAGCATTTATTGTGGAAGCAACATTTGTCGCCTTGCTGTCATCAACATAGATAACGTCATCACGCTCGCCAACAATCTCTAATCTATGTGATTTGGGCGAAAAATTTGAAATGCTTTCATTAAAGTTAAAACCCTTTATATGCGATAAACTTGCCACCGCGCCAAGCACATTTTCTAGATTTTTCTCACCTAAAAGTTTGATATTTTTAAGTCCACAAACCGCTTTTTTATTGATGTAAATTTGACTATTTTTGACAAAAACACCTTTTTTTAGCGTTTTTTTTGAAAAATATAGCGTTTTTCTTTTGAAATTTAATGATTTTGCAATTTCGTCATCTAAATTTAGCACTAGTCTTTTGCGAGTGAATGAGCAAAGTTTACTCTTACAATCGATGTATTCCTGCATCGTTCCATGCCTGTCTAAATGGTCTGGTTTTATATTTAAAACAACGCCAACATCGCACCTAAAAAACTTCAAACTTTCAAGTTGAAAACTTGAGACCTCAACAACCGTCACACTATCTTTATTTGTGTTTGTTAAGGATGTTATCGGCATGCCAACATTGCCACAAAGCCTAGCGTCATAGCCGTTATCTTTCAAAATTTTGTAGATAAGTCCACATGTGGTCGTCTTTCCATTCGTTCCAGTGACTGCGATAATCTTACCCTTTAAAAAGAGATAGCCTAAGTCAAGTTCGCTTAAAATAATCGTCCCCTTACTTTTCAAAATTTCAATGTTTGGATTATTTTTTATATCAACTCCAGGACTTAAAATGCAGTAATCAAACTTTTCTTCCTCCATATGCCTGACATAGCCAACATAGTTTGCATATTCCAGATTATCATCGTAAAAATAGACATGGGCGTTCAACTTGCTTAAAAGTTTAACCGCACTTCGACCACTGTCGCCAAGTCCATAGACCAAAACCTTTTTATTTTTAAATTTCATGTCACCGCCTTATAACACGGTCAAATACACTCCTAAAACTCCAAGCGAAACAACCGTTGTTATAATTATATATACGATGACAATTCGATTTTCATGCACACCTTTTTGCTCAAAATGATGATGAAGTGGCGCCATTAAAAACACACGCTTTTTCGTGCGCTTATAGTGAAGCACTTGAATGATGTCAGAGAGAGCCGATAGCACAAACATTATACCCATTATCGGCAAAATAAGTTCGAGCCCTGAGAGCACTGCAATCGTGCCAATAAATCCACCAAGCGCAAGCGAGCCAGTGTCGCCCATAAAGATTTTTGCTGGATAGATGTTGAAGATGAGAAAGCCAGCAAGCGCACCACAGAGAACAAAACACATAATTGCCAAATTTGTTTGGTTAGGTAGTAATGTTAAAATCAGCCCAAAGATGAGAACATATGAAAAACTGACTCCACCTGCGAGTCCGTCGAGTCCGTCTGTGAGATTGACGCTGTTTGTTGTGGCGAGTAGAACCAAAATGACAAGCGGAATGACAAACCAGTCAATATCAAACGTCAGTCCAAAAAAATTCAGCGTGGTGTTACCTGAAAAATAGACATAAAGACTGACAATAAGCGCCAGCCCAAACTGACCGATAATTTTTTGATATGGCTTCAACCCTTCGTTGCGGTGATAGTGAATTTTGAGAAAATCGTCTAAAAAACCAAGGAGCGCATATGACAGCGTCACAATTATAAGAAAAAGCGCTGGAAACCTATTTTCTGGCATTAAAAACAATAGACCTATAATAAGTGGAATAAGAAAGATGAAGCCACCCATCGTCGGCGTGCCTTGTTTTGCCATATGCTTGTTCACATAGTGAAGGATGTTTTGCCCAGCCTTTAACTTTTTGCAAGTTTGAATAATGAATGGCGCTAAAAGGCAGGCAAACATGAACACAACAAGTGCGCAGAGGATATATTTAATTTCCATACTCCTCCTTAGTTTTTTCGTTTTTTAACAAACTATACACCACATCAAAGTCGCTATAATCGACCTTTTGCGTTCCGATGATTTGATATTTTTCTGCGCCCTTACCAGCGATGACCACAACGTCTCCGCTCTGCATAAATTTGAAAACTTTTTCTATCGCTTTCGCTCTGTCAGTCTCCACCATATGAGGTTTTTCCATCCCTTTTTCAATGTCTTTGATTATCAAATTTTCATCTTCAAGGCGCGGATTATCGTTAGTTAAGCAGACATAGTCGGCGTATTTTTCAGCGATAGCGCCCATTTTGTGCCTTTTATCAACGTCTCGATTGCCACCGCAACCAAAGATGCAATACAGCCGTTTTGGAGATAATTTTCTTGCCGTCATCAAGACCTTTTCCAAGCCGTCAGGCGTATGCGCAAAATCTATAATCATATTTTTTCCGCCTATGTTTATCACATTAAAGCGCCCCTCCACAGGATTTATCGTTTTCAATTTTTCGCACACCTTTTGCATATCTAAGCCTAAATTTGCGCAGACAGATAAACACGCCAGCACATTCATAACATTGTATTCGCCAACCAACTTTGTTTTTATGTCATAGACATCGTCAAATATGTTGCAAAAAAATTCGCTTCCATTCGCACCGCAGTTGACATTTACCGCAAAAACATCGGCTGGATTTTTAACGCCGTAGTAGATAGTTGGCACTTTGCTGTCTTTAAAAAGAGGAAGAGCATATTTGTCGTCGATATTCACAACCGCACTTTTAACATATTTCTTATCAAAAAAGGATAGTTTACACTCGGCGTATTTTTCCATAGTGCCGAAATAGTCCAAGTGGTCTTGCGTTATATTGGTCAAAACGCCCACCTCAAACAGAATTTCCTCAATTCGCTTTTGGCTTATCGCATGAGCCGAAACCTCCATAACAACAAATTCAATTCCGCGCTTTTTCATCTCGTAAAATTCTCTCTGCAGAATATCCGCATCAGGTGTTGTCATATCATAGTCTTTGTCGACATCATCATAATGCACGCCCAACGTGCCGACTCTGGCAACTTTGTGATTAAGCCCTTTCAAAATCTCATACAAAATATGTGTGCAAGTGGTCTTTCCGTTTGTGCCAGTTATGCCGATTATCCTAAGGTCCTTTGCAGGATAGCCATATTCTTTCGCGCAAGCCTCTCCGAATTCTTTTCTAACATCCTTAACAATTTCAAGTTTGTCAAGTGGATAGTTTCTCTCTGTCACAACCTTAACCGCCCCACGCTCTAACGCTTCTTTTGCGTATTGATAGCCCTTTTGATAGTTGTCTGAAAGGTCATAAAAAACATCACCACCTTTAACACTTTTGCTGTCACGCTTAACTTTAAAATTGTCCATAACAAACTCCTTTAAAATCATTTTAATATTATTAAAACGAAATTAGGTCACTATGGCAAAAATAGATAAAATTCAACAAAATATTTATTTGAAATTAAATTGGATATTTTATAGTTGTTAAGTTTTTAAATCAAAAATATTTACAAAATCGCCTTGATAATTTGCTTTTATAGGTTATTTTATGATATCCTTATATGGAAATTGGAGAAAATATGAAAAGACAGGACTTTTTAAATAACCCTAACCTCTTACTTAGAGAAAAGGAAAGCATTGAAAATATCAACCATAGAGCCGTAACGGACCTAGAGAACTTTATCACCGAAGAGGAAGAAAAATATCACTCTCAGGTCAGAGTACTTGTGGAAGATTTCATCTCTTCTAAAAAGAAGATTATTTTGCTTTGCGGTCCTACGTCTGCTGGCAAAACCACCACATCAAAGATAATAATTGAGCGCCTCAAACAACTAGGCTACAATTCAATTTCTATATCTCTTGACAATTTTTTGGTGCCACTAAGTGAAAGAAAGGTTCTTAGTGACGGCGCATTAGATTATGATAGTTTTGCCACGATTAATGTGGAGAGTTTTAATAGTTTTATCAAAGACCTTTTTCGTTATCAAAAGGCAGATATGCCGATATATAATTTCGTCAAAAATAAGCCAGAGGACTTTAAACAACATGTTGAAATCAGCAAAAATACCGTGCTTATCATTGAAGGCTTGCACGCTCTCAACCCTGATTTATTCACCATAACAGAAAACAAAAACATCGGCTACAAAATATATATCTCGCCGAGTGTCGATTTTTATCTAAATAACAAACTCGTTTTGGATGCTAAACAACTGCGCTTAATGAGAAGGAGTTTGCGCGACTATTATAAACGTGGTGCGAGCATTGAGCAAACATTTAAAACCTGGAAACACACTTTGGAAAGCGAAGACCTATATATCAAACCTTTTAAAACAACCGTTGATTACATCATAAACTCCGCGCATAAATATGAAATCTTGCTATACGCAAAATATTTAAAGCCACTCATCATGAAGGAAGAAGACAATAAAAACACATATGCACTATTAAAATCTTTAGACGCCTGCGAGCCAATCAACAAAATACTCGTTCCAGACGATTCTATGCTTTGGGAATTTTTGACTAGGTAGTTCTTATAATTTTATTAGCAATAATTTCAAATTAATTATAAACCAATAAATTTTACAGCCACAATTCAGTAATAATTTTAAAAAAGATAATGGAGAAAATTCTTCCACTATCTTTTTTTTGAAAAAAACAATTTCTAAGCTCCTACTATTTTTTTACCATTTCCAAGTTTATTTTCTCAAACACAGCAAGCGCCTCGCTGTCATAAGCCGACACGAATTGCTCTCTTATGCGTCTTAGTTTACCCTCTTCGATAAGGCAGTTAATTAGATCCTTAAATTTCAAATCTTTGAATAGATAAAAGGCAAGCGAACCAGGTATGTTGTTTAATTCGTTGACATAAAGTTTTTGATTCTTCTTATCTAATATAAAGTCAATTCGCACAACGCCAAAGCAGTTAAAAATTTTGTAAACCTTGCATGCGAGCATTTTTATCTGTTTTTTTAGATTTTTTTCAATTTTTTCATCATTTTTATCGTGATTTTTTAAATATTTTTCTTCAAAAGAAAAAAATTGCGATGACTTTTCCACCTTTTGCACATCCGAAACAAGTGGCTCGTCATTCATATACACACATGCGCAATTATACTCATCAATCTCTGAAAGGTATTTTTCTAGCAAAATTCGGTTGTCAAATTTGGCGCAAAAATCTATCGCCTTTTCTAATTCATCCACACTCTCGCAAACACGAATACCGATAGAACTGCCAAGCCTTGCAGGTTTCAAAATCAGCGGAAAATCTATCTCCTTTGCAATATCTTTCTTAACCCTATCCTTATTTTTTAAGTAATCTTCATAGAAAAGTGGATAACTTTTTACTGACGGAATTTTTCTAGACACAAAGATGTCTTTCATAAAAATTTTGTCCATACACAGCGCGCTTGAAATGCTGTTGGAACTTGAGTAAGGAATATGGCAACTGTCGAGTATTCCCTGAAGTTCGCCGTCCTCGCCAAACTTGCCGTGCGTGCAGAGAAGCGCAAAGCTGACTGGCAAAAATTTGCTATACTTACCATTTTTCTTAATCGCCAAATATGGTTTACCAGTTATAAACGTGACATCCTTAACACCTTTTGCAAGTTTCTCAAAATTCGAATAAATTTTAACATCTTTTAAATTTTCTGCGATATGCATAACTCCATTCCGACCGATATACACAGGGATCAAATCTGGGCACACTCTTAAAACTTGCATGGCGGTTATAATTGAAATGTCATGCTCCACGCTTTCGCCACCATAAAAAACATACACATTATTATTCATAAATACCTCTTATATTCTTATGAAAATTATAAAAAATAGGTTAAAAACATTAAAAAAAATTGATTTTTTCTATATTTTTCCAAAAACAATTTGAATTTTAATTGTAATTTTCGAATTTTTCTCAACATATTATCATCTATAATTATCTGGCAAATCGTTTTCAAAAAGGATGACACTATCCTTCGTTATCAACTTTTTCAATATCTCCTTTTGCTCCTTTCGAGACTGAGCATACGCCACATTTTTCATATCAAACTTAGCCGACCTTAAACCCTCAGTGAGTGCGTTTTTATTCACTTTGTTCATAATGATAACATAGTCGCAAACCTTAGCAATTTCACACGCTATGTCGCGATTTATCTTATCTTGCTCCACTCCTAGTTCCACCATACCTGGTGTCACCAAAATCTTTTTTCCGCTGAACGAATCGAGCACAGAAAGCGCCTGCTTGAAGCCGTCATAATTGCTGTTATATGAGTCGTCAATAATTGTCGCATAGCCCTTTATAAGTTCCAAGCGATGCGGTATCGGCTTTAAGTTTTCAATACCGCTCTTGATGTCCAAAAGATTGACGCCAAGAAGATACGCCAAACTCGACGCCACAACAATGTTATCAACATTCGCTCTACCAAGCAAGTTGGTTTTAACAGTCACGCTCTTATTATCTATATGTAACGTAAAAATTGTCACACCTTCCGATAACCCGACATCGCTTGCATACGCAAAAGAATCTTCCTTGCAAATCAAATATTTTTTCTTTTCACACTTGTCATACAGCCTCATATTCGATTCGCTTTTGGCATTTATCAGCATGAAATCTTTGACATTTTGGCATAGTTCAAATTTGGTCTTTTCCACATTTTCCAGTGTCTTAAAAGTCTCGATATGGCACTTGCCAACTGGCGTCAAAATACCATAGTCCGCACCAATCAAATTGCACAAAAAGGCAATATCGCCTTTATGTCTCGCTCCCATTTCGACAATAAAGAAATCGTCAAGCGGACTTAAATTTTCTAAAATCGTCTTACAAATTCCCATCGGTGTGTTGTAACTTTTCGGCGTGGCACAAGTTCTAAATTTTTTACTCAAAATTTGAAGAAGGATGTTTTTTGTGCTGGTCTTACCAAAACTTCCAGTAATTGCTATCTTTCTACACGGCATACTTTTAAGTTTTTCTTTCGCCTTTTTGATGTAGTGGTGCATAATCAATTTTTCTATCGGCAAAACTAAAAAATGCGATATAATCAAAAATATCGGCAAGATTAAAACGCCCACAAAAATCAAAATTAATTCAACATATACATAGTGAATTAGATAAAAAATCAATAAAAATACCACAAAAATCAATAAAAAATTGCAAAAAATCGCTCTTACCATGCGTTTTGTGAATTTTATTGAGTTTTTATCGCCAAAACCCAAATTTAGTTTGAGCGCACGTTTAACAAAATTTAGTATGCGATAATTCTCCAGTTGATAGGTCTTAAGTAGTGGCAACATTAAAAATGTTTCTGCCACTGCCACCAAAAACGCGAACAAAACATTCATCACCCCTCCTTCAAAAATGCACTCACACTTTTTAAAAATACATAACGATTATCATCAAAACAAAAATGCCCAGCGTCATCAATCAAAATTAATTTGCTATTCTTTATCTTCTTATGTAAGTATTTCGCCATGTATAGCGGGGTGGTTTTATCGTTCTTTCCAAAGACTATCAAAGTTGGCACTTTCACATCTTTTAAAAAGTCATTTAAGTGCGTGTTGACGATGTTTTTAAAGGTCTTTTTCATATTGTCGCTTAGCGCCAAATAGTCACAACTGCCCATGTTTGAAGTATCCAGCCTCAAACGCCTTCGCATGCGATATTTCCAAACTTTAAAATGATAACTAAGTCCGCGCCTTGGTTTAACTCCCGCGCTATCCACAAGCACAAGTTTGTTGACGCGACTAGGGCAAAACACCGAGACAAGTATTGCCACCCTACCACCAAACGAATGCCCAATCAAATTTATCTTACGAATGCCAAGTTTTTCGCAGAGCGACACAACCATTGTGGCATAAGAGAAAATCGACCAACCTTTAATGTTCTTATCACTCAGCCCAAACGGCGGAAAATCAATAAAAAGAGAAGAGGTCTTTATGTGGTCTTTACAAAAATATAGCGACTTGTAACTTGCTCCCCAACCATGCAGATAGACATTGACAACCTCATCCTTTCGCTTATGATACCTATAAAAAATTGGACTATTTTTATAAATAAACTTCATACATTCTCATTTTATGAAACTCTCCCATTTTAGTTACACGATTTTGTTTTTATAAAAATTTACTTTTCTTAAATTAGATTTAAATACATATTTTTTATCAAAAATCCACACTTTTTTAATTTAAAATACAATTTTTATTAAAAATTTTCTACTTTTTAATAAAAAAATCGATATTTTTAAAGTTTTTCTATATATTTTTTATCTTCCAGCAATTTTGGAAGGTCTCCAGCGCCTATAAAAATAGGCGTGTTGATTGGATATTCCGTTTGCAGATAACTCACCAATTCGTCAGCATCGTCAAAATATTTTCGCCCTAAAATTTTTGCAAGTTCTTTAGAGGACAGGCCAGCCTCTTTCTTTTCACGCGCTGGAAAGCTTTTATAGAATATTAAGTTTTCTTCATCCTTAAAAACCTCTACAAATTCTTTTAAAAGTTCCTTTGTGCGAGAGTATGTGTGAGGCTGAAAAATGAACACAACATTTTTATAAATTTTCTTTGCCGTTTGAAGCGTGTTTTTTATCTCAGTTGGATGGTGCGCATAGTCCACAATCACACTTTTAAAAACTTTCGACTTGACCTTTTCAAACCTACGCTTGACACCTTTGAAACTCTCTAAGCCTCGTTTAATCTCAAAATCACTTACGCCTAAGAGTTTGCAAGTTCTATACGCCAAAAGCGCATTGACCGCATTCACATCTTCACATATGTTCATTTTAAGCGACATCACACATTCGTCTTTTAAATATATGTCAAAGCACAGTTTTCCATATCGGTGTTTTATATTTTGGATATGATATTCTCCCTGTCCGTCGATAGCATTCTTACAATTATTTCGAAATTTATCAAACGACGCTAGTTCATTTTCAAAAGTCTTGAAATAGTCGAGATGCTCTCTTTCAATATTTGTGATAACTCCAACATATGGTTTTAAATAAAGAAAATTATCATGATATTCACATGCTTCAGTTATAAAATATTTTTTGTTACCATAGATAAAACTTGTATTTTCTTCTTTTAATATCCCGCCTAAGTGCAAGGTAGGTTTTTCTTTTTTTAGGATGTTATAAATTAGAGCAGTCGTTGTCGTCTTTCCGTGAGAGCCAGCCACCGCTATAACCTTTTCGTAGTAGGAAGAAATTTCGCCGAGAAGTTCGCCACGCGTTATAACTTTTCGCTTAAATCTTTTTGCAGTTTGAAGGTCAACATCATCTTCTCCAATCGCAGAGGAAACCACAACCACATCCGCCTTTTTCACTTCACTTGGCATATGTCCATCAAAAACTTTTATGTTGTATTTTTCGAAAAAATCTAAATCGGATGGCGAAATATCGCTACCTTTAACCTCGTGTCCGTTTAATTTCAATAAAACAGCAAGCGAACGCATAGATATTCCACATATACCTATAAAATAATATTTCATACCTTTTTATATGAAACTTGTTAAATATTTGATAAAATTATTGAAAATCGTTTGGAATATTTGCAAATTATGGTATAATTATCTTGACCATAAAGGTTAATTTAAAAAAGGAAGGTATAAGCAATTGAAAATCACAGACATTAGAGTAAGACTTGTAAACAACAACGAAAAACTTAAAGCGGTTGCTTCCATCACAATCGACGATGAACTTGTTGTTCACGACATCAAAGTCATCAATGGCAAAGACGGATATTTCCTTTCAATGCCAAGCAAAAAAACTGAAGATGGAAAATTCAAGGACATCGTTCATCCAATCAAAACCGAAGTTAGAGAGAGTTTGAAGGAACAAATCATGGCCGCTTATGAAAAAGCACTTGCAAGCGAACAAGAATAAGTGTGATTATCAAAAAAGTATGCAAAACTGCATACTTTTTTAATTTTAAATACAATCAACCTTTTACAATCAACATTTTTTATTTCAAATTAACATTTCCTTATTTCAAAGCTTGATTAAAATTTTAAAACCACTATTAAATTATCGTTTAAATTTCAGCTTAAACAGGAATTTTTCTACATCAACTTTGAAGAATCTGTCGTCTCCACAACCTTTAAGATGTTTTCTTCTTCGCCAGTTTTAGCGTTAAAGTAGAAGTAATAGGTTATTCCTTCCTTTTCGCATTGATACTCATAGCACAAAACCTCACGATTATAATCAAGTGGAGCAAGCACCAAACGCTTAGTCACAATCTTAAATCCGCTCGGAATGGAAACAGATACATCACTTGCCGAGCCTAAAGCTCTATTGGTGTGATTTGTGTAGTAGGAAATTGCATCATAGCCGATGACATTGCCATACTCTAAATCCACCTTAACTTTCACAAGGTCAGGATAGAGAATAATTCCATTTTCCTTTGGCGCGATGTTGAAATATGCTTGGTTGTTGAGTTCTTCGCTCCAAACAATTTCAGGATTTTCGATGTCATTAGATTTCGCAAACTCTTTCGCTATCTTTTCGCCTGTCGCCATGTCTATATTTTTAACATCGCTGACATTTTGACCGCTGACAGTGAGAAGATGTCCACCTTGAATGGTCACTTGTGCATATAGTTCTTGCTCGTCGCTTGTCTTCAAATCAAAGTTGTATGTTTGGAATTTTCCTTCCGTTCTACCGTTATATGAATAAGAGGTCAAATCTTTAAAGACCTTGCCTAAAGTCTTACCGGTCTCTTCTTCTGTCACTTCACTGCCAGTTAAACCCTTAATTTTTTGGTTTACAACAGAGTCTGAGAAAGGTCCGTCGTAAATCATTGTTGGATAGTCAACATCGTTCGCTTTGATTTGATTGAAGTCGACTGTAAAAGAGTTTAGGTCACCATCCATCTCGTTGCTTGCCTTTAAAATGCTGTAACCATTTCGCATATCCATGGAAATCCTGTTCAAGTTATCTTTCATGCTGATAAGCGCCATATGAAGTTCCTGAAGCGTCGCAAGGTCATCTTGCGATAAACTCTCGCCATTAGCCAACTTTTCCTCTAAGATTGTAGTGTAGCCAGAAAGTTGATTGACAAAACTTACGCTCTCTAAGACATCGTCACCAGTCAGTGGCAAAAGTGCAATGTTGTTTTGCATATTTTTGGAAGCGTCCGCAATCTCAGTCAACATCTTCTTTTGATATGTAGAACTTGAAGCATTTAAAAGTTTGCTCATCTCCATGTCGGCATTATTTACATTGTCAACAAGTTCGTAGTAATTTTTTTGATAGACGCTTTCAAGTTGTGTGCCATACGCGTCCACCTTGTCTTGCGTCACGCCGTATGCAACGCCTAAACCTAAAGTGGTGGCACCAAGTATTGCCACCGCAAGCGACAAACCTACAACAGCACTTTTAAATCTTTTAATTTTAGATGATTTCTTTTCGCTCTCAATTTCACATTTTTTAGTAGATTTTTTAGAATTTTCTAACTTTTTTTGCGTTTTTTCTAAATTTTCTTGCGTAATTTCATTATTTTTTAACTTTTCCATTTTTTACCTCCTATATTGCAAACACGTGCTTGCCGATTGTGACAACGGTCTGCCTCGACCATATCCACGAACTTGTGGCAGTGGCAGGGTTGTAATAATAGAGACTGCCATATGTAGGATCCCAGCCGTTTAAGGCGTCACGCGCTGCATTGTAAGCGGTTTGGTCTGGCTCTAAATTAATTTGCCCATCGCTCACCGCCGTGAAAGCGTATGGCTGATAGATAACACCTGCGATGGTGTTTGGGAATTTCTCACTTTCCACTCTGTTTAGTATTACCGCCGCAACCGCAACTTGGCCAACATAACTCTCTCCACGCGCTTCAGCGTAGACGCATTTTGCTAAGAGATATAGGTCGTTGTTAGAAGTTGACGCACTGTCACTTTTGATTGAGAAACCTATTGCCGCAGCTGTCTGCGGACCGACAATTCCATCAACTTGAAGCCCATTGTTTTGTTGAAACTTTCGAACTGCCGAACGCGTCAAACTGCCATAGATGCCGTCGACACTACCTGTGTAGTATCCCCAGTTTTTAAGTCTCTGCTGAACAAGTTTAGTCTCGCTTGTTGAGATTGCCGCTGAAACTACGTTTGGCGACTCGTATGTAATGACCGCTGTTGTAATCGCTCCGACGCCAACAATCGCAAAGATAATTGCAAAAGTAAGCGCTAAAATTTTTCTTTTCATTTTTCCTCCCTTTTATCATCAAATTATCAAATGAATTGTTTCATCCAATGATATTATTTATAATTTCCCAAATTTTTGAAATATACACATAATTTTCAGAATTTTTTGTTTCTAAAAAGCAAAATGGCGGATAGACCACACACCACCAGTTATCTCCCTCGCCAGTTCCAAGAGCAAGAATGATGGCATCATAAAATCCTTCTTCCAAAACCAAGTCACCATACTCGCGCGTTGGAAATTCCTCAAAGGAAATGTATGCCTTCGAGGTGTATGCGAAGCCATTTTTTGATAAAACCTCATCCGCCACTGCCTCTATATCAGATAGATGCTCACTTAAAATTTTCTCTGCCTCTTCCTTAGTCTCAGCGTTTGACAAGAGCGGAATTAAATATTCCACCACCTCGTCCTTGACCTCATACTTGACATTTTGGTCCTCAGCCGAATTGGAGTTTGCACGAATATGAATTCTAAAATATTCCTCATTTGAACTCGAATTGACATTCCCACAAAAGACAATGATAAGCGTGATTGCAACCACACAAATAAAGGAAACTAGATATTTCATACACACCTCTTCTTTTAAATTTTGACCGAAAAAAATATATAATTAAAGAAAAAAGTGCGAAAATTGGCTTAAAATTAAGAAAAAATCGAAAATAAACGTGATTTTACTTAGATTTTTTAAAAAAATATATTTTCCTATTGACATAAAGCGTCTCATATGTTAAAACATAACTATGATTAAAGAAAGTATAAAATTGAAAAACGGCAAGGTTGCAATTATAAGTCTTTTGCCTACAAAAGATAAATATGTTATCACCGCCATTGACACGCAAAACAATATTGTCGGCAAATGTATTTTTGAAATAATAGAACGCGAAGTCAAGTTTTTAGAAAACACAAAGTTGAAAAAGTTTGAAGGAAAATACTTGATAAAGGATACAAATCTTTTAAATAACTCTGCTACTAGCCAAATCGTAGATGAAGCATATATTCATAAAAACAACCTTTCAAAAAATTCGAAAGTTAAAATTTGCCAACTTGATTTAATAGAAATCACCGATGAAAACTATTTCAAAGTCGGCTTAGGTAGTTTGATGTTTAAGAGAATGGAAGAGTTTATTAAATCTCAAAATTACCAAGAGATTGTCGGTTGGTTCTATCCAAATGGGAGTTTTTGGCACGGAGCAAGTGACTTCTACACCAAAAACGGCTTTACTTTTGAAAAGGAAGAGAATAAAATCATTTTAAGAAAGAGCAACCTATCAAAAGAAAAATAAAATCTGCTATAATTAGCAGATTTTATTAAATATTGTTAAAGTAAATTTATTAAGTTTTTATTTAGTTGGTCTTTTGATAATACACGATAACATTGGTGTCCTCGGCAAGTGGAAAGGCAACGTCAGGATTTTGAAGCATCAAAACATCCTCTCTCACTTTAAATTGTTTTGCAATATCCCACGCTTCCATACCAGACTTAGCGTAAATTAGTTCGATTGAGCAATCTCTTTCGATGACGTCTCCAGAAAGGTTCGCGTCACTGATGACAGCGCAGATTTCGTCGCAATCGTAACTTGCAAAGATTCTCAACTTGCCGTCGAAGAACAAATCTCTGCCCTTCTTCGCAATCACATCGACATCATTTAAAACCGCACATATGTTGATTTCAGGATTTTCGCATGAAACGCTTGTTTTGTCGCTGACAACAAATGGCACTTCCATCGTCACAGAATGAAGCGAATTTTCTTCGTCGTTGAGATAAACCACATTTGCCTTCGCCACGCCCTCAACAAAAAGTTCGCCGTTTTGGATATAGGAATTAGAAATTGTAAGATTCGTGCCAGCCACAAACAAAAGTTTGTCAACTCTTGGATGCTCTTCACCCAAATTCAAATTTCCGTCAATCTTAGTTTCAAAATAATCGCACTGCAACTCTTTCGTCATGTCAAAGGACTCGGTCGAAACCTCCATACCCTCTCTGCAACTATAAAGGTCTTTGATGACACTGCAAGGCTTTTCTTCAAACGCACACACTTTAAGGCAAACTGGAATATTGGTTTTAATTAAAACGCCACGCTCTTGTTCTTCAACCTCACACTTAACTTGGCTACGTTTGACGAACGCCACTGCCTCGGCAACAGAATCTCTGGTCACGCCTTCAAGTTCCACTTCTTCTTTGAAGTTTTCGCTTAGATATGAGGTTTCATAGCGGTCATTCTCTGTGAGATACAAAAGTCTACCAACCACCTCGCCGCTGACAGCGACAAAGTTGTTTCCACATTCCACATTCTTAACTGACACCGACGCATCGCAAAGCATAATCTTTCTCACTGGCTCTTTGATGGACACTTCACTGTCAACCGAGAATACACTTGACGCATCGCCCACAAAGATGCTGACAAAAATCTCTTCCTTTTTAGCACAAATGTTGTCATCATTGACATCGATTGTGGAGATATCTTTGTTTGTTATCACCACGCCCTTTTGCACAAGCCTACAATTAATTTTGATGTTGGAATTTGTGGCGCTCTCAATCGAATAGTCGACAACCTCACACGAAATTTGCACCTTGTCGCCGACCGCCAAATTCTGGTCCTCAATCTTGGAAGAAAACGGACAGGTATAGTTACTTGTCACAATCTCGCCGTCTGCCGATTCATACAAAATGCAAAAGTCGATGTTGCCAGTGTAGTTCACAACGCCTAACGCCACCTCAACATTTTCGACTTCAGCCGAGTGACAAACAGAAAAAATCTTGTTTATCTCGCCTTCGACTGGAATATTGCATTCCACGCTAAACTCACTCTTTTGTAACCTTCTTTTCTTTACCACCTTAAAAGTATTTTTCTCAAAAGACATAACACCTCCAAAACACTCACTTGTTTGATATGATAATATATTGAAAAGCGGTTTAACTTAGAACAAAAATGTTTAAAATTTTTCTTTTAAGTCAAAAATAATAGCGAGGATATTATGAGAAAAGCGATATATGGTTTAAATGAAATTAAAGATAAAATAAAAAGTTTGAAAGGTCAAAGCGTGACGCTTTCGATAAATCGCGGACGAAAAAAGATAGACACCGTAACTGCCACGATTAACGATGTCTATCCAAGCGTTTTCACAATTAAAGTGGATGAAAAACTGCAAACCTTTTCCTATTTTGATGTACTCTGCGGAGATGTAGTGTTTGATAGTTGATTATAGATTTCTGTCACCATCTCTAAAATGCTTATGCACGCCTTTTTCTAAGTCAGTTTGCGTAAATGCATTTTTGTCATGATGATAGTTTGTTCCATCTTCAATTATCTTACGAATGCCAGCGCGAACTCCTTCCTTGTGCGCTTCTTCTTGTACTTTCTTTAATTCTTCTTCATATTCAGCACGCTTTTTGTCGATTATAGCGTGAAATTTTTTGTTTTCTATATTTAAAACTTGTTCTTCAATTTCTTCTTCAGACAACCCTGCATCTATATATGGTTCACTTAACTCTATCAAATATGATGCAAATTCTTGATGGATTTTGTTCATCTCTTCACTGCCTTTAACAAAATTTTCAGCAGGATAACTTCTCACTCTTTCATAAATTTCTGGTTCTTTCGTTTTTTCTTCACTTTCAGTATTTTTTGCTTCAGTTACATAAGTCTCACCATTTTCTTTAGCAATTTTAGCGTTAATATAATCAAGCACCTCTTGCCTAATAACAGAAAGAGAACTATCTTTGTCACTAATGGCTTTTGCTTGCATACTGTTCACTGCCTTCTTATTTAAACTTACAAAATCTCCAACTGTGGTTATTCCTCTATCTTTTAAATACTTCGAAAATTTCAATCCCTTATCAGTTTTTGGAGCAAATATATCTAATGGTGTTTCATCGTGAGCAAATTTAACTTTAAGGACAGGGTCGATTTTTTTATAAAATTTTCGCTTCATTTGTCTCACTTTGTTACCTTTTGGTTCATCAAACAAATTGGCATAACTTTTCCCCTCTATCAAATCCTCCTCATGCTCTGAGTGTTCTGGTTTGTCCACCACTGCCTGCTTGCCAAGAACTGAACTATCAATTTTTGCCATAACCTCTTTGTTATAGATTACATGCGCCGCTTCAGATAAATTTCTAATAAGTCTGTTAAAATTTTCCTTTCGCACTCTTGCTTCACTATCCATAAATGTTGGATTGAATTTGGTTAGCATATATTCTAAATTTTGTTCATAAACAAAAAACTCTGGGTAACTTTTAAAACATCCAACCGCTTTTGTTGAATTACACTCTTTGCTAACTTTCAATCTTCCTGCATGCATTCTACTTGCAAAATCTACAGCATCCTTTGCAGTTGACCATCTTTCCTTTCGTAATATAATATCAACCCAATACTGAATAGGTTGATCAGCAAACGAAATACGATTAGTTCCCATAACTACCTCCAAATTACGTTTTAGATTATATCACACTCCCCTCCCACTTGTCAATAGGCAGTTTTTACAATTTATATCAAATTATAAACAAATCTATAAAAATAAAAAATCTTACAAATCAAAAAGTGTAAGATTATTTAAAAATATAAAAATGAAAGTAAAAATAATTTAAATATAAAGAGTGCTTTTCTCTATATTTTAACAAATAACACGACTCAACACCCCATTTTGTCAAATCAAACTAAATATTTTCCAAAACCCCTTGACAACTCCCCCCCCCGATGTTATAATGAGATTGAAATTCAAGGAGGAAAATATGAAAAGTTATAACGAAATAAAATCATATAACGAAATTTATAAAATAAACTATAAAACCAATGAGATAATAGACCGAGAAACAGGTAAAGTGCTCAAATTTTCAGATAGTAAAGCCGACAAACTTCAAGAAAGAGAAATTTGGTATAATCTTGCTCTTTACAGATTATGCACTTCACCAGGAAAACATTTAGTTGGAGATGAAGCGCAGGATGCTTACAATACACGCATAACCGAATTAATAATGCCAATTGTGGAAGATTTTGAGGAATTAGTGGTGACGAATGTCACAAAAAAAGGTGTAAACATATCAGGAGAACAAATAAAAGCACTTGAAGATAACCATTCATCAGATTTCAAATACACAAACGAAATAGTAAAATGCTTAACAACAAACCCATTTGTTTTAAAGGGAATAATTGACTATACCTTAGAAACAGATTTAGATTTAAAGCAATTTGGCGATTTATCTCTTTTTGGATTTACAACCACTCACCGACCAGTCGATGTTGAAATCAAAAGATAAAATAATTGTAAAATCTTATTGCAAAAATTTTCTCAAACAAAAAAGTCAAACAAAAATGTTCGACTTTTTTTGTTATTTATATATATCTTTTTATGCAAATAAACTTTCAATTAAACAATCATATTAATTTGTTTTATTTATAAGAAATCAATTTATATTTTTATAACAAAAAACCTAGATAGTATATTTCTATATGTCTAGGCTTTTTATTATTAATTTTTAATCAACATGCATTATCACAAACATGCAAAATTTACTTACTTCTTTCTTGGATATTTGATATTTGCTTGCGCTGCAGCAAGGCGTGCGATTGGCACACGATAAGGCGAGCAAGAAACATAGTTAAGCCCAATTCTGTGGCAGAACTCAACAGATGATGGGTCACCACCGTGCTCACCGCAGATGCCAAGTTTGATATCAGGGCGAGTGCTTCTTCCAAGTTCAGCGGCAATTCTTACAAGCTTACCAACGCCATTTTGGTCAAGACGAGCAAATGGGTCGCTTTCAAAAATCTTCTTTTCATAGTAAACATCTAAGAATTTAGCGGCATCGTCACGAGAGAAACCATAGGTCATCTGTGTTAAGTCATTTGTTCCGAATGAGAAGAATTCCGCATATTTTGCAATTTGGTCAGCGGTGATTGCGGCTCTTGGAATTTCAATCATAGTGCCGACTTTATACTGCATCTCCACTTTCTTCTCTGCAAGAATTTTATCAGCGGTGTCAGTTACGATGTCCTTAACATACTTAAATTCTTTGCTGTCGCAAGTAAGTGGAATCATGATTTCAGGAACAACCTTGTATCCTTCTTCCTTTTCAACCTCGATGGCAGCGGTGATAACAGCCTCGGTCTGCATTCTTGCGATTTCTGGATATGTGACAGCAAGTCTAAGTCCACGATGTCCCATCATAGGGTTGAATTCGTGTAAGCTTTCAACTGTCGCCTTTAAGCTTTCAAAAGTGAGCTTCATCTCTTTTGCAAGCGCTCTAATTTCGTCATCTTCGTGTGGTAAGAACTCATGAAGAGGTGGATCTAGGAAACGAATGGTCACTGGGCGACCTTTCATAGCCTTGAATATTCCCTTAAAGTCTTTCTTCTGCATTGGAAGGAGTTTTTTAAGAGCCTTTTCTCTCTCTGCAGTAGTTGAAGAGACAATCATTTCTCTCATTGCTGGAATTCTGTCTGCTTCAAAGAACATATGTTCAGTTCTGCATAGTCCCATGCCCTCAGCGCCGAATGAGAAAGCAACCGAAGCATCACGAGGATTGTCAGCGTTTGTTCTTATGTTTAATTTTCTATATTTATCAGCCCACTCCATGATTGTGGCAAATTCGCCAGAGATTTTAGCAGACTCTGTTTCAATAGCACCATCATAGATTTTACCAGTTGAACCATCGAAAGAAATTACATCGCCTTCCTTATATTTCTTTCCGCCAAGTTCAAAAAATTTTCCGTCATCAGCGAATTTAATAGCAGAGCAACCTGCAACACAGCAAGTTCCCATACCACGAGCAACAACGGCAGCGTGAGAGGTCATACCACCACGAGCGGTTAAGATACCTTGGCTTGCAGCCATACCTTCAATATCTTCTGGGCTTGTTTCAAGGCGGACAAGCACAACCTTTTCCTTCTTTCCTTGCTCTTTTGCCTTTTCAGCGGTAAAGCAAATCTTACCACTTGCAGCGCCAGGAGAAGCAGGAAGAGCCTCGCCTATAACCTTTGCCTTCTTTACAGCATCAGTATTGAAAGTTGGGTGAAGAAGCGCGTCAAGTTGTTTAGGGTCAAGCATCAAAAGTGCTTGTTTTTCGGAGATTTTACCTTCTTTCACAAGGTCAACAGCAATTTTGAGCGCAGCCTTTGCTGTTCTCTTGCCGTTTCTTGTTTGAAGCATATAGAGTTTACCTCTTTCGATTGTGAACTCCATATCTTGCATATCTTTATAGTGATCTTCAAGTTTTGTGGCAATAGCAACAAATTCCTTGTAAACTTCTGGATTTTGTTCTTCAAGTTTAGCGATTGGTTGAGGTGTTCTAATACCAGCAACAACGTCCTCGCCCTGTGCGTTCATAAGATATTCGCCATAAAGTGCGTTCTCGCCAGTTGCAGGATTTCTTGTGAAAGCAACGCCTGTGCCAGAGTCCTCGCCCATGTTACCGAACACCATTGATTGAACATTTACTGCCGTTCCCCAGCTGTATGGAATGTCATGCATTCTTCTATATACATTTGCTCTTTCGTTATCCCATGACCTAAACACCGCTTTAACTGCCTCAATAAGTTGAACCTTAGGCTCTTGTGGAAATTCTTGCTTTTGTCCCTCTTTATAGAGTTTCTTAAAGAGTTTAACAATCTCTTTTAAGTCATCAGCGGTTAAATCTTTATCGTATTTAACACCCTTCTTCTCTTTAATTTGGTCTAAAATTCTTTCATATTTAGACTTATCCTGTTGCATAACAACATCGCTGAACATTTGGATGAATCTGCGATATGAGTCATAAGCAAAACGAGGATTGTTTGTGAGTTTTGCTAAGCCCTCAACAACCTCATCGTTAAGACCAAGGTTCAAAATTGTGTCCATCATACCAGGCATGGAAACTCTTGCACCTGAACGAACAGAAACAAGAAGAGGATTAGTTGCATCACCAAACTTTTTGCCTGTCATCTTCTCGATTTGAGCAAGTTTTTGATAGATTTGAGCCATGATGCCATCGTTGATTTTCTTACCATCTTCATAATATTTTGTGCAAGCTTCGGTTGTGATGGTAAAGCCCTGTGGAACAGGCAAGCCGATTCTTGTCATTTCAGCAAGGTTAGCACCCTTTCCGCCAAAAAGCGCTTTGTTGCCACCTTTTGCTTCTTTAAAAAGATAAACATACTTCTTCATAAAATCTCCTTTTTAGTTACGGATTTATTATACAAAAAAATATAGCGAAAAGGCAAATAAATTCGCTATATTTTTCAAATTTTTTATTTCAAAACAATTTTTCATCCCTATATAATAGGAAATAATAATTTTTTAATATATTAAATAAATATTTTTAATGTAATTTTTTATGATTTTAAGTTATCTTCCTCTGTAAGCATGTTTTTAAACTGTTGAACATGCGTTCCGTTAGCAGAATATTCTTTTATTTTCTCTTTCACTTTTTTATATAATTCAATTTGAGATTTTGCCATCTTGTCTGCTTCCATTGGATAATTTTCTGCAATAGATTCTAATTCTTGTAATTTTCTTCTAAAACATTCATCTGTCATCCTTTTTACTTCTTTCGCTTCACTTTGCGTAAAATCATGCTTGCAATCTAAAAATAGTTGCGGGTTATATAGAAGAAAATATTTAAAATTATCAAAACCATATTTTTCTAAATACACCGAAGGGTCGCCCATGTCTACATCTTCTAAATTAGATATTGGCAAACCTTGAGCATCGTATTCTTTAAAAACAACGCGAACTGCATCCTTGGGTATGTATAGACTTTTTGTTTCTGGCGATATTCCAATTTTACTTACTTTTGTAGAATTTAACCCACTTATATTAACTATACATGTATCTTTAATATCAATTTCTTCTAACCATAAAGAATTATTAAAAGCGTATTTACCTAATTTAACACAATTTATATCTGCCTTTTTAACCCCAGACCTTTCAAACGCATACTCGGATATTATTCCAGAAGGATTGTCATAATTAATATAATCCAATTTTGGAAAACGCCTTTTGCTAAAATAATTTTCACCACCTGATAAATTAAAACGATTAAACACTTTTCCTATCTTACTTAAATCAAGTTGAGTTATCTCTCTCGACTTACCTGAATTGAAAAGGTCAATAATATCTTTCATGCTGTCTACCACACACTTTACTGCTCCATTCTCAAGTGTAACAATTTCCATAATTTTCTCCTTTTTGTTAGGCATATTATATCATATCTAAAATTTTTGTCAAGACCTATTTTTGAAAAAGCGGACAAACCTACGGAACGAAGAGTGAAAAGTGAAGGGAAGCCGGTGGCTTCCAGTGAAGAACTGAGGTAAAATTTTAGAAATATATTCAAATTACAAACAAATTTTTATAAAGAAAATTTAAATTATAGAAATAATTAAAATTTTAACTTATTATCATATTATATATTATATAAAATTTTCCATAACTTTTATTTTTTCTTTCTTATTTTTTATTTCAAAAATCTTTGATTTTTGCTCTTCCACAACTCTTCACTGGAAGTCGCAAGACTTCCCTTCACTTTTCACTCTTCACTCAAATGCTTGCGTTTACCCATCACTCTTCACTTTTTAGCCTTCGCTTCCTATCACTGTTTCCACGTATTCTAAAATCTTGTCCTTACCAAACATTGTGATGCTTGAAAATGGCAAAATGATTTCTCGGCGGATGTTTAAGGTTTTGGCAATCTTTGAAAGACTTTGCGGTATTTTGCTTTTGGCAAGTTTATCCACCTTTGTGGCAATCACCATAAACGGAATTTGATAGTGCATCAAAAATTCTATCATCATTTTGTCAAGTTCGGATGGCTCATGCCTGCTGTCCACCAAAACAAACACCGTTTTAAGCGAAGTGGAAGAGATGAGATATTTTTCCATAAGATGCGCCCAGTTTGCAAGGTGCTTTTGCCCTGTCTTTGCGTAGCCATAGCCTGGAAGGTCAACAAAGCGAAAACTATTGTTTATCAAAAAGTAGTTTATCATCTTTGTCAGCCCCGGCGTTGAAGAGGTCTTTGCCAAATTCTTTACCCCTGTGAGCGCATTGATAAAAGATGACTTACCCACATTGCTTCTTCCAACAAAGGCAAACTCCACCACATCATCATTTAAAATCTTCTCTTCACTGACAACACTTGTCAAATATTTAGCACTCATGATTTTCATAATTTAATTATAGCATAAAATTTTTCACTATTAAAGTGATTTAAAGGAAAATACCCATTTAAATTTCTTAATTCACATATTAAGCGAACTTTTATTATTAAAAAAAAGAATTAATTTTGTAATTTTACCAAATTAGTTGTTAAAATTTTTTAAGTATTGTATAATGTAAGCATGCAGAATTTTAAACAGGTTATCAAATTTACTCTTTTTTCTATCTCGGCCGGCGTTATCCAAATTGGAACATTTTCGCTGTTCGACTATGTTATTCATTGGAACTACTGGGTCGCCTACCTCATTTCCTTAGTGCTGTCAGTAGTTTGGAATTTCACATTCAATAGGCGTTACACCTTCAAAAGCGCGAAGAACATTCCGCTTGCGATGTCGCTTGTCTTTCTATACTATCTCGCCTTCACACCGCTTTCAACTTGGTGGGGTCACGCCCTTGAAAACGCTGGTGTGGAAGATATTTTAGTCACCGCGTTTTCCATGATAATCAACTTTGTAACCGAATTTTTATATCAAAAGTTTGTTGTCTACCGCCACAACGAGAACACCAACGATTTGGCGACAGCGGATAAAAGTTTTAAAATCATCATGGACACACTTAAAAAGTCGATATAAATTAACAATAAAATCTTAAATCTCATATCTAATTAGATAGGAGATTTTTTTATGGGAAATTTTTTTGGAACGGATGGCATACGTGGAATATTTGGGCAGACGCTGACGCCGAAACTTGCCGAAAATGTGGGAAACGCGCTTTGTCAAGTTAAAGCAAAGCCGAAAATTTTGATAGGTTCTGACACACGCCTATCGTCCGACATTTTAAAATGCTCGCTTGGTGTTGGTGTTATGCTTGGTGGCGGAGATGTTATTGACATTGGAATTGTGCCCACGGCCTGCATATCCTATCTCACCGAAACGCTTTGCTATGACTACGGCGTGATGATTTCTGCCTCGCACAATCCACCTATGTATAACGGCATTAAGATTTTCAAAAATAACGGACAAAAGATGAACGATGACGAGGAAAGTAAACTTGAAAGTTATTTTTCTACCAAAATAGAGACAGCCACTTTAGGAAAATACACTCAAAAAAAGTTGGTTTCCGCTTACATACAATATCTTTTATCCTGCTCGGAAAGAACTTTGGAAAAGTTTAAAATTTGCCTTGATTGTAGTAATGGTTCAGCCTACAAAATCGCTCCGCACATCTTCAAAAGTTTAGGTGCCACAGTTTTTGTCACTGGTGGAAAGAATAAAGGCGAACTTATTAACGAAAATTGTGGCAGTCTGCATATCGAAAATTTGGTGAATTTTGTGAAACGCAAAAAAGCGGACTTCGGTTTTGCTTTTGATGGCGACGCCGACAGGCTCATCGCGGTGGACGGCAATGGAGAAATCTTTGACGGCGACAAAATCTTATATATACTCGCAAAAAAGATGAAATCAGAAGGCAAACTCTACGCCAACACCGTGGTCGGCACAAGCCACACGAATAGTGGCATTATGACCGCGCTCAACAAGCACAAAATAAATCTAATTCGCACCGACATCGGCGACAAATATGTTATCGACGCCATGGAAAAGATGAATTTGTCGCTCGGTGGCGAACAGTCTGGGCACATCATCCTGCGCGATAAGATAAGGACTGGCGACGGAATTTTGACCGCGATAAGCCTTGCAAATGTCATCGCAAAAGAAGATAAAACACTCTCCGAACTCTTCGACGCCAACCTACTTCCGCAGACAAACATCAACTGTGTTGTGCGCGACAAGATGAAGGTTATGAACAACGAAGAATTAAGACTTCTCCTATCCAACATCTCCTGTGCAATGGGTCCTGCTGGCAGAGTTTTAGTCCGTGCGAGCGGAACGGAGAATAAGATTAGAATTATGGTGGAACATATGAGCCTCAATAAGACCAAAAAATACGCCAAAGAGATTAAAAGCTTTGTGATGAAGATTTGAGAAAATGCAAGCATTTCCCAGTGATGTTGAAAAAACTTCGTTGAAAAATAAAAACTTCTATGACAATATAATACGCCATAGGAGTTTTATTAAATACTTTTCAAATCTTACGCTTTCGCTTTCTTTTTTCTTCTAGGCTTAAAGACCTTTTCGATTAAAACATCCAAAACCTTGTCTATCTTCTTCACATCATCCTTTTCAAGCGACTTTTCGATGTTGTTCAAAATTAGTTCGCCGTAGTTGGCGTTGTTGCCATAGAACTCATAAAACTTTTCAGTTGGAACAATTCTAAATTCTCTTCCGTCATGCTTGCTCTTTTCCTTTTTGATATAGCCCTTCTTAATGAGTTGCTTAACCTTGTAAGTGGCATTAGGCGAAGAGATGTCCAAAAAGTTTGCAAACTCTGTTATGGTCGGATTATCCAAAAGATAGATACATTCAAGGCAGAAAAATTCAGAAGAGGAAAGTTCGCCGTTTTCCTTTTCTTTCAAGTCCTTAAACACGCTTTGGTAAACCATAAGTTTGAAATTTTTGTAAATACAATCTATTTTATTCTTTGTTCTCATAGATGCCTCACTTTCCTATATATTTTACCACAACCTTTGTGAAAAAAACAAGTGTTTTTCCTTTCTTTTCGTAAAATAATTAAATTATTTTAACTAAATTTTATTATACCATATTATTTCAAAAAAACATTCTCTAAAAAGAGAATATTTTATTACTACAGGCGGTTAAACACTATAAACTCTTGACCAGCGTCACAAAAATCTTGGGCACAACAGAAATTTGTATTAAAATTAAAAATAGTTCCCAAATTTATTTTTACTTTTTGCTAGAGTTTTGATATAATTAAGGCGAGAAAAAAATTAAAAGGAGAAAATATAATAAGAAACTATATCTACTAAATTAAAAATCTAGCCATAACTAAAGCTAGATTTTTTTAATCTAATAATAATCTTTTTTGACTTTCACTCAAAAGCGAAATATCGGTAATTTTATCTTTAAACTTTTCTTTAAATTGTAACAAATTAGCAAAATTCTTCTTTGTGAGATTAAAGCAAATGTTTGTTTTGTAATTTAGCGGAATGACCTTCTCGTCATATGGTTTATCGAGAAAATACACACATCGCTTTGCTAGCACACGCACTTCAACAATATCATTCCAACATATTTTATTAATAATTTCATCACCGAAAAATCTGCATACTCCTTCGTCGGTTAATCGTATCTTTGCAAAAAACAATTTTCTCCAAATTACCAACGGAATTGTAAACAACAAACCGAGCAAAAAGCAGAAAAGTGCTGGAAACCATTCTCTTAAAATAAGCAAAATGATACTGGACACAAAACTTAAAACTGGCAACCCAAATAACGCCCATATATCCTGCATAACGAACATTTCTTTTTTCATAATTACCTTTACAACTATCTTAAATCATCTTCTCTTTTGGTTTAACCTTTTCTAAGTCGCCAGATAAAATTTGGTCAAGCGGAGAAATTTTTATTAACTTGTCATCTTGACTATCATAATCTCGCACAGAAAAGTTAGATTTATTGTATCTATCAACAAACTCTTGGATTGGTATCTGTGATGCCTTTTCTCCAAATTTTAAACTTTGCATAGGTTTGATAATATTGTTTATCACCCTATCTTTATAAACCTTTCCGCAAGTTATCGAGCGCATAGCGTAACCTCTTACTGTTTCCATAAGATAAGTTTTAACTTTCTCATCAATTTGCTCTTGTTTAGCACTCTTTGTTGCCAACCTGCCTTGCCCTAAAAGTGAAATATATTCAAGCCCAACAGCATGATAGCCAACATCGACACATCTTTTTATAACACTCTCCACCTTGTTTCTTAAGTCATCAATCTGCTCGTCTTGTAAATTGTTCGTTATAAGCGCATTTTTAATCTTCCAAAACATACTATTTAATGCGTCTTTTTCAGTGTAAATATAATTAATCTTCTTTGGCTGATATTCATTTTTTTGATAAATGCGTTTTTCACCATTTACGCCAACAATATATTGCTCCGCCACCTCTGTGATATAGAATATTTCGCTTTTCTTAACTTTTAATTCTTCAAACAGATTATTTATATCTTCCACCATTTAACTCCTAATTATATATTAACATAATTATAATACTTTTTCAACTACTATGTTACTTAAAGAAGATTTCTTTTTTCAATCTAATCGTTTCCATTCTCGCTTTCGTCGATAGGTTTTTCGTCCTCTTGCTCTTTATCTTCTTTTTTTTGCGGATTTTTTCTCCCCTTTTTAACTTCAAATCTTCTCTGTTGTATCCGCCATAAGAATACCAATCTTTCATAATTTCTTCAACATTTAAACTATTTTCATTACCTGCAAGTTGCATGTTTGAGTTAATATAGTTTAACATTTTTGTTATTTGCTTTTTTGTGTAATAGTTAATACACATTCTGTTTTTCTTGCCATTTATCAAGGTAAATTCCAAATATTTCCTAGGCATAGAAGAAGAAATCCATCTTAATTGAATTCTTTGATTTTTAGAATTCTTTTAACTTGCCACGATAGCAATATTTTGAATATCCGTATATTTAACAAAACATTTATATTGAATTTTCTCAAACTTTGGAAGTCCATCTCCGAATGTTGCTATATTATCTTTACGTAGATGAATTTTAAATGCTAATAGAAATCTTATTGAAGAATATAGCAAAAATATTATAGCGATAGCGAATAAGATATCTTCATACAATTCCCAGCTTTTTGATGATAAATCAATACCAAAATATGGTAATATAAAAATGATTAACATAATTATGCTAAGTGCTAAAAGAAATGTTTCAAGCAACAAAAATCCAATAGAGCAAGGGATAAAAATTCGTTTTTTCACTAAAACTCCTTTCTCACTTTAACCTAAAAATTCTCACAGGAACGGTCAGAGCAACATCAATTTTCACATGCGTGCCTTCGATTATTCCGTCATCGGCAAGTTTTTTGGATATGTAGGTATAAGCAAGTTCTGGCGTGTTGTTCTCTCGGCTTAGGTGAGAGAGAACAAGTTGTCTTGTGCCACTTTCCACAAGTTTTTCCGCAAACTCCGCCGAAGCATCGTTGGAAAGGTGACCGTTTTTGCCCGCAATACGCATCCTAAGAGAAAGTGGGTATTTTTCACAGTTTTTTAGCATATTTATGTCGTGATTTGCTTCGAGATAGACAAGTTGACTTCCCTTAACGCTACTTAAAATCTTGTCGGTGGTGTGACCTAAATCGGTGAGCAAACTCACCTTGCTATCGCCGTTTTCAATGGTGAAACCAAAGCATTTAACATCATGTGGAATCTCCACTGGCGAGATGATTAAGTCCTTTATGTCAAAGTCGCCGTCAAATATACGCATATTACCTTCCGAAGCCTTGCTCAATTTTGGATATACCCCTTTCCAAACATCGTTATGAGCATAGATAGGCGTGTTAAATTTCTTCGAAAAAACATCAACACCTTTCATATGGTCGGTATGCTCATGTGTCAATATGATGGCGTCAATACTCTCCCCACTCACACCGATAAGGTTGAGCCTTTTCACCGTTTCAGTGCATGAAATACCATCATCCACAAGCATTCGTGCATGTTCCGTTTCAATATATGTGGCATTTCCGTCACTGCCAGATGATAAATTAAAAACTCTCACTTCTTTTTGGTCAACCTTTTAAATTTCGACTTTTAATTATTTCTATAAAGCATCAATTAAATAATCTACATATAATTTTATTAACTCTATACGATTTTATTAACTTAGCCTTAAAACATCAATTATTATAGCATATTCTCACAAAAAAAGCAAAAAAATGCATAGATTTATGCATTTTTGTTTTCTTCTAAAATCTTTTTCAAGAATTGCCCTGTGTAACTCTTTTCGCATTCGGCTACTTCCTCAGGCGTTCCTGTGGTCACCACTGTTCCGCCCTCATCTCCGCCCTCTGGACCCATGTCGATAATGTAGTCCGCGCATTTTATCACATCAAGGTTATGCTCGATGACCACAACCGAGTTGCCATTGCCGATAAGCCTATTTAAAATTGTCACCAACTTTTTGATGTCATAGACGTGTAGCCCTGTGGTCGGCTCATCCAAGATATACATTGTCTTACCCGTTTCGCGCTTACTGAGTTCTGTTGCTAGTTTAACCCTTTGAGCCTCACCGCCAGAAAGTTCGGTTGCAGGCTGTCCTAACTTAATATATCCAAGTCCAACATCATATAGCGATTGAATTTTGTTCAAAACGGAAGGAATATTCTCAAAGAATTTGAGTGCTTCTTCCACTGTCATATCAAGCACATCGCTTATCGACTTGCCCTTATACTTAACTTCCAAAGTTTCACGGTTATATCTCTTGCCCTTACATACCTCGCACGGCACGGTGATATCTGGCAAGAAATACATCTCAATCTCTTTGACGCCAGCACCTTCGCACGCCTCACATCTTCCGCCTTTCACATTAAAAGAGAAACGCCCTGCACTATACCCTTTCGTCTTAGCATCGACCGTGGAAGCAAAAAGTTCTCTAATTGCCGTGAACACACCAGTGTATGTGGCAGGATTGCTTCGCGGAGTTCTACCAATCGGCGCTTGGTCAATGCATATAACCTTGTCGACCGCTTCCACATTTTCAATCTTAGAGCAGTTGCCAAGTGGTAGTTTGCTGTTGTTAAGTTGGTTAGATAGGTATGGAAACAAAATTCGATTGATAAGCGAACTTTTTCCGCTTCCAGAAACACCAGTCACCGCTGTAAACACACCAGTCGGGATTTTAACAGTGATGTTCTTTAAGTTATTTTCCTTAGTGCCCTTTATGGTGATGTAGTCCTTAGGTTGTCGGCGCGACAAAGGAATTTCAATCTTGTCCTCGCCACGCAAAAATCTTGCCGTGACCGACTTTTTGTTTTTCATAACCTCATTGACAGTCCCAGCCGCCACAATCTCACCGCCATGCACGCCAGCATATGGACCAACATCAACAAGATAGTCCGCCGCGCGTATCGTGTCCTCGTCATGCTCAACCACAATAACAGTGTTACCTAAATCTTTCAAATTTTTAAGCGTTCGAAGGAGTTTTTCATTGTCGCGTTGGTGCAAGCCAATCGATGGCTCGTCCAAGATGTAGGTCACGCCGACCAAGCCACTGCCAATTTGAGTTGCCAGCCTAATTCTCTGCGCTTCACCGCCCGAGAGCGTGTCCGCCGAGCGCGATAAGGTCAAATAGTTAAGCCCAACATCTTCCAAAAATTGCAAACGATTTAAAATTTCTTTCACAATCGGCTCAGCAATGGTCGCCTTGGTCTTGTCTAGTTTAAGATTTCTAATCATCGGCAGTAAATTTTTTACACTCTCGTTGCAGAAATCGTAAATATCTTTTCCGTCAATCTTCACAGAGAGCGCGCTTTCGTTTAATCTTTTGCCATGGCAAGTCACGCATGGTTGCTCGCGCATAAACCTGCCAATCTCAAACTTAACCCACTCGCTGTTTGTCTCCTTGTATCTTCTTCTTAAATTGTTGACAATGCCCTCAAACGTGGCTGTGATAAAGCGTTTACTCCATTGCTTCTGCCTATCACTTGAAACTTCAAGTTCAATCGTGTTGTCCTTTGTGCCATAGAGAAGAATGTCGATTTTGTCGCGTGATAAATCACGAACAGGCGTGTCTAAATCGATGTCATATTTTCGTGAGAGCGCCTCAAAATATGCCCACGCCATACTCCCCTCTTCGCTCTTCCAGCCAGTGATGTTAAACGCTCCTTGATTTATGGAAAGATTGGAATTTTTAAGCACCGCATTCTCGTCGATGTCGCTGTTGAAGCCTAAACCTAAACAGGTTGGACAAGCGCCATACGGAGCGTTAAAGGAAAATAGGCGTGGCGTAAGTTCGCCAAGCGTCCAGCCACAAGTTGGGCAAGCATAGTTGATGGAATATAAATCTTCCCTCTCTTCTGTTTTTGCAATCACAAGTCCGTCAGCAAGTTTCAATGCTGTTTCTAGACTCCCAGCAAGGCGCGCGTCCTTACCTTCCTTTATTGTTATACGGTCAATGATGACATTAACATTGTGCTTCAAGTTTTTGTCAAGATTTATCTCATCATCAAGTAGGTGTATAAAGTTGTCCACCTCCACACGCGTAAAACCGCTCTTTTTCAAACTATCAAAAAGTTTTGCCTGCGTGCCCTTTTGTCCACGCACAACTGGCGCCAAAATGGAAACTTTTGCACCTTCGCCATAACCTTTAATGCTGTCGACAATTTGGTCGATAGTCTGTGGCACAATCTTCTTATGGCAGTTTGGGCAATACGGCGTGCCGATGTTGGCAAAAAGTAGCCTAAAATAGTCATATATCTCCGTCACCGTGCCAACAGTGGAGCGCGGATTGTGGTTGGTCGTCTTTTGGTCAATGGAAATTGCCGGCGAAAGCCCTTCAATCGAGTCGACATCTGGCTTTTGACTTTGACCTAGGAACATACGCGCATATGAAGAAAGGCTCTCCATATACTTTCTCTGCCCTTCGGCAAAAATCGTGCCAAAAGCAAGCGAACTCTTCCCCGAGCCACTCACCCCTGTGAACACAATAAACTTATCTCTCGGCAAAGTAAGATTAACATTCTTTAAATTATTCTCCCTTGCACCCTTAATTATAATTTGATTTTTCATAGTCTATATATTATACCACAAATTTAATAAGAAAACAAGTGCCGATATATAATTTTTTAAAATGTGATAAAACTTAAAATTCAAAAATACCACAAAAACCAACACCAATTAACACCATAAATATTGCTAATAAAAAAACAAATTAGGAATTAATTAAATATAAATTTTTCAAAGTAATTTGGTATATACAACAAAATTTTAATTAAAAAAATTGTTTAATTAAATTAGAAAAAACATCAAAAATTTACCTATTTTTTAAGAAAAAATTGAATTTTTAAGCATTTTTTTGATGTTTTTTGTTTTTACTCTATTTCTTCCTTCTTATTCAATCGCTTTTTAAGTTGCGCAATTTTGTTACGAAGTTCAATCGCGCGTTCAAAGTCAAGTTGAGATGAAGCGATTTTCATCATCGAAGTCAGCCTGTCAATTTCAAGCGGTATGTCGCGTTTTGATAAGTGCTGTTCGGTGACTTTCCTGCCGATTTCAAGCGTGTTTTTAATTTCCTTGATAATCGTCTTTGGCACTATGTCATGCTTTTCGTTGTATTCCATTTGAAGTTTTCTTCGGCGCGCAGTCTCGTCCATCGCCCTTTGCATACTGTCCGTGATTGTATCTGCAAACATTATAACTCTTCCGTTTGCATTTCTTGCCACTCTTCCTATTGTTTGAATAAGAGCTCCTTCGCTTCTAAGAAAACCCTCCTTATCCGCATCCAAAATGCAAACAAGTTCCACCTCTGGCATATCAAGTCCTTCACGCAAAAGATTAATGCCGACAAGTATGTCAAACTCGCCCTGCCTTAGGCCGTTTATTATCTCCACGCGCTCCATGGTGTCAATTTCAGAGTGCAGATATTTTACTTTGAAGGAGTGGTCGGTTAAGTATGTTGTCAAACTTTCCGCCATCTTCTTAGTTAAGGTGGTAACTAAAACTCTCGCCCCGCGCGCAATCGTCTTTCGGCACTCTTCCATAAGTTCGTCCACCTGGTTTTTGATTGGTCTAACTTCAATGGTCGGGTCAAGTAGCCCTGTTGGACGGATGACCTGCTCCACAACCTGTCCTGCCTTTTCAAGCTCGTATTTCCCCGGCGTTGCCGAAACAAAGATTGTCTGTTTCAGTCTTTTTTCAAACTCGTCGAATTTAAGCGGTCTATTATCTTTCGCCGCCTCCAATCTAAATCCGTAATCTACTAGCGATTTTTTTCGCGCTTGGTCGCCGTTATACATCGCACGTATTTGAGGAATGGTCATGTGGCTTTCATCAATAATAGTCAAAAAATCATCTGGGAAATAGTCAATGAGCGTATATGGTGGTTCGCCAGGCTTTCTGCCGTCAAAATAGCGAGAATAGTTTTCAATACCACTGCAATACCCCACCTCTCGCATCATTTCTAGATCATACGCCACACGCTGACCGATACGCTCCGCCTCCAACGGCTTCCCCTCTCTCGTGAAGTCCTCAATCGCCTTTTCTCTATCCTTCTCAATTTCGACAAGTGCGTTTTCCATTCTGTTTTTGCCAACGGCATAGTGCGTAGCTGGAAAAATGGCAACATAGTTAAGATCTCTTAAAAGATTGCCTGTCACTGGATCAAACTCATATATCTTTTCAATCTCGTCGCCAAAAAATCGCACCTTGATTGCAGATTCTGAAAGGTTCGCTGGAAAAATGTCCACAGTGTCGCCCTTAACACGAAAGGTCGTGCGCTTGAAATCAATGTCATTGCGTGTATATTGAATGTTGATAAGCCTTGAAATTAATTCATCCCTATCAAATTCCTCACCTGGCCTGAGTGCAATGTGCAATTTTAAGTATTCGTCAGGAATACCCAAGCCGTAAATACAAGAAACTGAAGCCACAACAATGCAATCTCGTCTTTCAAGTAGCGAAGAGGTCGCAGAAGAGCGCAGTTTGTCGATGTCGTCATTGACGCTCATGTCCTTTTCAATGTATGTATCGCTGGAAACGATGTAAGCTTCTGGCTGATAGTAGTCGTAATATGAAACAAAATATTCCACACGGTTGTTTGGAAAAAACTCACGAAACTCGTTGCAAAGTTGTGCCGCAAGTGTCTTGTTGTGTGCAATAACAAGTGTCGGGCGGTTAACCTTCGCAATAATATTTGCCATAGTAAAAGTTTTACCAGAACCAGTCACGCCCAAAAGCACTTGACTTTTAAGCCCGTCTTCTACCCCTTCCACTAGTTCTTCAATAGCCTTCGGCTGGTCGCCCGCAGGTTTATACTTACTCACAAGTTCAAAATCATGTTCACTTCTTTCATTATTCATATTTATATTATATCACAAAATATCATAAACAACAAAAAGTTTTAATAGCAATAAAAAAATTGTATGAGGAGAGCAACTCATACAACTTTTTAAAAATACTAAAGTTAAATTACGCCTCTGTCACAACGT
>CALWEZ010000028.1 GCA_944377455.1 uncultured Clostridia bacterium | reverse complement strand
GAACGATAGATAGCAAACGCAAGCGTTTGAGTGAAAAGTGAAGAGTGAAAAACAAAGAGTTGTGGAAGAGTTTCATAGGGAATAAGTTTAGATGAAAATATATAGAATAATACTATATATAGAGTAGCATGCATTGCATAATACACCATGTCCAGTTTTCGCCTGTTATTTAAATCAAACGCCTCTAAATTTTGTTTTATTGCTTATATAAGTTTATTTTCTAAAATAAATTTTTAAAGAGAAGTCTATTCTCTAAAATTTTTCCACCATTCTTCACTGAACGCTACAAGCTTTCCTTCACTGGAAATCTTTGATTTCTCTTCACTCTTCACTTTACTAGCAATGCCCCACTTACACATTCTCTAAATCAATTTTTAATTTTCGTATAGGCGGGCTTTGCTCAACTTAGAAAATTAAAAATCTAAATAATGGGGTTCCCCGAAAATGTTAATCATTTTTGGGGCTAAGGAGTAAACAAACGAATGGTAAGTGGTTTGTATACTTTCAAACCACGAAATGAAGTGCTGTTTACGACGCAGAAGAGGACTAGGAAGAGAAACCAACGAAGTAGCCGTTAGAAAAATTTTAATTTTTCGTGCCGGCGTTAAGCGGAGTTGGTGTCTGTCCTACTTCTTCGTGTGCGAGTGGAATATCAATGCGAAGATAAAGGCGAAGATGATTGCCGCCGATATGCCTGCCGCCGTTGCCGTTAAACCGCCAGTGAAGATACCTAAAATTCCTTGCGACTTAACCGCTCCGATTGCACCTTTAGCGAGCGACGCACCAAAACCGACGATAGGAACATTTATGCCAGCGCCTGCAAAGTCAGAGATATAGTCGAAAAGTCCGACCGCCTCTAAGAATACGCCCACAAGCACAAAGGTGACCAGAATACGCGCGGATGTTATGTTTGTTGTGATGATTAAAAGTTCACCTATCATACACACCAGTCCGCCAATCATAAACACCCATAAGTAGTCAATAAACATTTCCATAAACATCTCCCATAGAATTAGAAAATTATCTTTTAATTGCTCATCCTTTGCATTTTATTTCTTATTTGTTTAAAATCAATTTCAATAAACATCCATAGCATTTTTCTAAAAATTTTATTTATTCTTCATAGGCTTCAACAACAATCGCATGGCAAACTCCAGGAATGCTCTCGCCTTGCTGAGTTGCCGTGGTGCTTAAAAGCGCGCCAGTTGGCATAAAAAGAATGCGTTTATATTGGCCATCTTGCAGTTTTTTCATAAGGTATGAATTGAAAACCGTGGCACAACACCCGCACCCAGACGCTCCACACAGCGTGTTTTGGTCGCGTCTAAAATACATCTGTCCGCAATCGTTATAATTAAGTCCAAGTTTGATGCCGTTATCTTCCATAAGGTCGATGAGAATTTCACTGCCCAATTTCCCCAAGTCGCCAGTGACAATAAGGTCGTAATCATCAGGCGTTGTTTTGGTGTTTTCAAAGTGCGAAAGCATTGTCTGGGCACATGCTGGTGCCATAGCGGCGCCCATGTTGTTGACGTCCACAATACCCCAGTCGATGACCTTGCCAAAGGTTGCCATAGTGATGCGCGGACCTTTGCCTTTTTGCGAAATCACACAACTTCCTGCCCCTGTCACCGTCCACTGCGAAACTGGTGGACGCTGGTTGCCAAGTTCAAGCGGAAAACGATATTGCCTTTCAGCCGTTGAAAAGTGAGAGGCAGTGCAACAAACAACATTTTCAAAATATCCGGCGTCAACGAGTATGGAAGCGACTGCAATGCTCTCCGCCATGGTGGAGCACGCTCCATAGACACCCAAGTATGGAAAATCAAACGCACGAGCTGCATAAGAAGAGGAAATGATTTGATTGAGTAGGTCACCTGCAACCAAGAGATTAATATCCTTCATGCCAAGTTTAGATTTTTGAATGGCACCAGTTATCGCCGTTTCAATCATCTTGCGCTCCGCCTTTTCAAACGTCTTTTCGCCGAATAGGTCGTTTTTCATGATATAGTCAAAATAGTCTTTAAAATTTCCTTCGCCTTCTTTTGGTCCAACAATTGAATAAGAGCCTATTATCTTTGGCTGGCGTCTAAATTTCACTGTGTCATATTTCATATCTTTTCTCCTAATTTTCATTAAAGTGAATATAATCTTAAAATTTGATAAAGTAGTTAAAATCTTAAATATTTTTTAAAATTTTTGTGTCAATTTTTCATTGTTAGTTTCTATTTTTATAGGTTATATTTTTTCTTATGTTTTCTAGGCGTTATAGGTAGGTTTTTAAATAAACAGATAGACAATGTAATAAATAAGCCCAACAAGCGCACTGGATAGCACGCCAAACACTATGACTGGGCCTGCGATTGTAAACATTTTGACGCATATGCCATAGACAATTCCTTCGCTTTTAAATTCGACCGACGGACTTGTGATGGAATTCGAGAAGCCAGTTATCGGCACAATCGTTCCGCCACCTGCAAATTTTCCTAGTTTGTCGTAGACGCCAATGCCTGTGAGTAATGCCGCGATAAAAATTAAAATTATAAGCGTGTAAGCCCAAGCGGACTGCTCGGAGATGTTTGGAAAGAGATAGAGAAGTAGGTCGTTTATTCCCTGCCCAAGTAGACAAATTAAGCCACCCACCCAAAAGGAGTTGAAAAGGGTTGGCCATGGTCTTGTTTTAGGAATTTTTGCATTGACATACTTGTTATAAGCCTTATTTCGTTCTTTTATATCCATATTTACCTCATATATGATAATTTTGTCCAACCAAAACTTTCTTAAACAAAAAATGTATAAATGTCTTTCTCTTACACAAACTATGACTGATATAATTGGAGGTAACATGAAAAATAAGATAATTTTAGGCGCAATTTCTCTTCTTCTCTGCGTGACCGCCACCGCGTGTAGTAGTTCCACAAGCACGATGACAAAGACAAATCTCTCAAGTCAACTTGATAAGACGAGCAACTCGATAGCCACTGTGAAGAGTGTCAGCACCAGCGACATTGAGATTGACGAGGACAAACTTAACAGCATTGAAAACGAACAAAAATGCGAAAATTTTAAAAACAGCATGGCGCGAGCGCAAGACACCTTGAGTGCCGAACAATTTTATAGAGATGAAATTCTATATAAAACCGCAATAATAAAAAAATATCTTCAAAAGGAGGATTTGAAACTTGCAAAAGGCGAATTAAATGCGCTAAAGGACCTGACCGCCAATCTCTCAAACTATAACGACGATGTGGCAAGGTCAAGTAACGAATTTAACGCCACCTATCGAAATTATAACACGATGAAAAAAAGTGCCTTGCGAAATATCGACCGCGTGAACGCTAAACTGAACAAAATTACATGTAACTCCAACACGCGTTGCTCCTACTACATCAACATCTTAAACACCCTGCAAAGCATGGAAGATATCTTAGGCATTGACGACTACGACTATTACAACGACCTTAAAGATAACATTTTGGAAGATACGCCAAGCGAAAGTATTGAAACGCCGAATGAAAACGAAGAAACAATCGAAACACCAAGCGGAAATGGACAAACAAACGAAAAGTTAAACAACCAAAACGGCAAAAGATTTTTCCCAAAAAATATCGACACCTACCGAAATATTGAAAATAACACTGAAAACATCAATGAAAATTCTGGCACTGAAAATAACACCACGCCGATTAGAAACACCGACACCTACGCACCTTTTAGAAGAAACATCGACACCTACCGCCCATATGGCTATGGATATGGCATGTATGGCATGAACGGCTATGGAATGAACGGCATGTATAATGGTTATGGAATGAATGGTTATGGAAATTTCTATAATAGAGGCATAAATTCTCCATACGGCTACAACTCAAACAACATCAACCGCCTTGCCCAACCTGTAGACAGCGAACCGGCTGAAAGAGAGATGGATGAGGACGAAGAGAAGATTATAAATAAAGAAAAGATGAGTGAAAATATCGAAAACTCACGCTTAAAAGATAGACCAAAGTTCAGAATGAAAAATATTAGAAAGATAGAAAAACCTGTTGAAAACTCAACAATTAACAATGATAACAAAGTGGATGATTTAAAAAATAACAAT
>CALWEZ010000027.1 GCA_944377455.1 uncultured Clostridia bacterium | reverse complement strand
TTGGCGGAAACGATAAAAGTGGAGAGTAAGTATCCAATGGAAACACACGTCAAGAGGGCTAAAACCACCGAAAAAGTTGCGAAATACGGAAATTTTTTCATATTAAAATATATTATTTTGCTTTTTTATTTAGACTTTTTTGTCGATTTTTCTTTAAAAATTATAAAAACCGGTATGTTTATTTCAAAAATTTTTAGACTGGCAAGCATTTTGTTTTTATTTAAGAAAAATTTTTGATATAATAAATATATGAAATTTTTTGACCTATTTAAGAAAAAAATCAAAATTGGAGTGGCTTTTGGTGGCGGTGGCGCTAAGGGTATGACGCATATTGGTGTGATGAAGGCGTTTGAAGAATACGGTCTTGACTTTGACTATGTGGCAGGCACAAGTGTGGGGAGTATCATGGGTGCGGCATATGCCTCAGGCATGAAATCAAGCGAAATTTTGAAAGTGGCAAAAAGCATGAAAACAAGTGACATTCGCACAAGCAAGGTGTTTTTTGTGCCATCAAAAACGGAAGGCATCGAGAGCATGATGCGTGAAACTTTTGGCGACATCAACATTGAGGACTTTAAAAAGCCCTTCTCTTGCGTTGCGGTTGATATGAAAAGCACCAAGGAACTTTGCATATCGCACGGCAATCTTGCCAAGGCGGTGGCAGGCAGTTGTTGTGTGCCAGGTATCTTTCAACCTGTTGTGTTTGGCGATTATCTCTTATGCGATGGCGGACTTCAAAACAACATTCCAGCGAATATTCCACGCTTTTTTGATTGCGACTATGTCATTGCGGTTGACTGCAACAGCACGCGCACCTATGGCACGGAAAGCACTAAGACTCTCGACATCATCTCCTGCGCACTCCGCGTGCTTATGAAAAGTAACTCTATCAAAGGCTATCTTAACGCCGACCTTACTATTGCGTGCGACACTAAGCACTACAAGGCGACCGAACTGCAAGGTATAGACGAAATGGTGGAGATAGGCTATCGAAACACGATTGATATGATGCCAGAGATTATGAAGATTTTTTCAGGTAAGTATCCTAAGAAGAAAAAGAAGGACTACGGCAAGGACGACATCCTTTTTATTTAAAGATGAATGAATATATTTGGAAGATAAAACATTTTAGGTGGAAACATGAATACAGCGTGAAGATTGTTCTTTTCATCCTTTTTTCCGCCCTATATTTTCTTTTATACATAAATATGACTTCAATTTCGCTTAATTTTCATAATTTTAACTCGCTTTTTGAAGACGATTTGCAGTTTTATTCTTTTTATGTCGGTCAAGGCGAAAGTTCGCTTGTGATTTCTGGCGACACCGCCATACTCTACGACACAGGAACCAAAGAATACGCAGAAAATCTCTGCGACGAACTTGACGCAATACTAAGAGCGAACGGCATATCCGAAATCGACCATCTCATTTTATCGCATCCACACACTGACCACACAGGCGGAGCGGAAAAAGTTTTAAGTCGATTTAAAGTTCAAAATATTTATAGGTCAAAGGTTTTGTCGCCTTTTGAAGAGTATGTTGATGGCTACGCTGTCACAAGTGATTTAGACTATATCGATGTTATTGATGCAATATATGAAGAAAACGCAAATATATTTTTCATAGAGCCTTGCGTGGTTGATATAGGCGATGCTATTATTCAATTTTGGACGCCACAAGATGTTACATATAGTGACGAAAACGAACTTTCGCCGATTGTGACGATTGAGGCTTTTGGAAAGACCATTATGCTGACCGGCGACGCGACAGGTGACACAGAAATGGAGTTTTTGGAAGTTTTGGGCGAAGATGAACTTTCAGTTGACATATTAAAAGTTTCGCATCACGGCTCGGACACGGCAAGTAGTTCAGCCTTTTTAGAAAAGATACATCCTTTTCTTGCGGTCATCAGCGCTGGAATAGACAACACTTACAATTTTCCAGCGGAAGAGGTGGTGGACAGGCTCTATGAGGCGGGCGTCAATGAGATTTTTGTCACAAAAAACGAAGGCACGATTGGGCTAAGCCTACTTTCATCATCCTATCGAGAGGCAAACTGCTTTATCTTCCACGATGACGCACTCATGCTTACGCTCTATTTTCTCATTTTCTTTATGATTATGGCGGTAAAATTTCCTCGCAAAAAGAGATATTGTTTAAATTATAAAAATAAATTGTGTTAAATTGTTTGTTAAAATTAAATATTGTGATAAAATATCTTCATGGAAGAGAAAAAGTATAACAAAATTGTTGTCGTTTCGTTATATGAAAAATTTTCCACACATGTGGCAAAGAATATATCTAATGACTTAGGTATGCTTTTTTGCAGTGCGCGTGAACTTCTAGCATACGAAATTATGGACAGAAAACTTATGGAAGAGAAGTGTTCGGTGGAGTATTTGAAAAAGCAGGAACAGCGCGTGCTTCGAAATCTCGCTTCCTATGAAAATGTCTGCGTTTCGATTTCCTATGAGAGATTTATGGAGAGTTACGCGGACTTTCAAAAGAACAGCGTCATTGTATTTATCGACCTTCCTAAAACATATATTAAACAAAAATCGAAAATTTCTTACATTAGATACGATGAAAGGAAGGCACGCCTAGAACAAAACTCCACAATCATCATAAGAGTGAGAAAGGTGGACGCGAAACTTGTTAAGAACAAAATTTTGAAACTACTTGGAGGAATTTTATGAATATAGTTCAGAAATCTATCAATTATTTAAAGGCAATCTCTGCGGAAACTATTTCTAATGCAAAGTCAGGGCACACTGGTGTGGCATTGGGTGCATCGTCCATTCTTTTCGCTTTTTTTAAAGACCACTATAATTTTGATGCGTCAGACTCTGACTTTTTGAATAGAGATAGGTTTGTTTTGTCGGCTGGGCATGCGAGTGCGTTTTACTACACGCTCCTATCCATGTTTGGCTTTGATGTCAGTTTGCAAGATTTGAAGAATTTTAGAGTTTACGGTTCAAAAACGCCAGGGCATCCTGAATATCGCATGACTGACGGCGTGGAGGTTTCAACTGGACCGCTAGGTCAAGGCGTGGCAAACGCTGTCGGCATGGCAATCGCAGAAAGCATAATGGAAGAGCGTTTTAACACTGTTGGCTTCAATATCATCAACCATCACACCTATTGCTTTGTTGGCGATGGAGATTTGATGGAGGGCGTGGCACAAGAGGCGTGCAGTCTTGCAGGTGCTTTGAAACTTAACAAACTCATCCTGCTATATGACTCAAACAATGTCACCATCGACGGACCTTTAAACTTGACTAATAAAGAAAATGTCGGCAAAAAGTTTAGAGCGATGGGCTGGAATGTTGTTAAAGTTGCGAACGGAAATTCATATAACTCCTGCACAAGAGCGATAGCGCGCGCTAAAAAGAGCGGAAAACCAACCATCGTCATCTTTAAAACTACGATAGGTATCGGAACGGACAAGGAAGGCACAAGTGCGGTGCATGGCGCTCATCTCACTCCGGCGGAACTACAAGCCTTTAAAGAAAAGTTGAAAGTTAAAGAAAGTTTCTATATTCCAAGCGATGTCAGAGAATTTTGCATGGCAACCACAAGGCGTGGCAAACTAAACCACGAGAAGTGGAATCAAATGCTGGCAATGTATAGTAGCACTCATCCAGAACTATATAAATCTCTTATGGCTTTCTTTGATAAACGTAAGATAAATTTTGAAAGAATCGTTAAAAATGTAGCAAAGTATGACGGACAAAGCACGCGTAAGATAAACCACTATGCTTTAAATGAACTTGCCTATCAATGTCCGCAACTTATCGGTGGAACTGCCGATGTCGCACCATCAACGCAGGCGTATATCGACAATGCGGGCAACTATTCCTATGGCTATAAGCGTGGCAAGAACATCCACTTCGGCGTTAGAGAACATGCCATGGCAGGAGTGGCGAACGGAATAAGTTTGTATGAAGATTTTATCACTTTCGACTCCACTTTCCTATCCTTTTCCAACTATATGTTGCCTGCAATTCGCATGCGTGCCATGATGAGATTGCCAATTCTATCCTTCTTCACGCACGACAGTTTGAAAGTAGGGCAGGATGGACCATCGCATCAGCCGATTGAACAGATAGGGCAACTTCGAAGCATCATCGGCAACGTCGTTTATAGACCATGCGACTACAAGGAACTTGTGGCAGGGTATGAGATTTGCATAAAAAATTCCACACCAGTTTCCTTCATTCTTTCAAGGCAAGATTTACCTCACATTGAAAAGACCTTTTATGACGGCGCACTCATGGGTGGCTACATCTTAGAAGAAAACAGCCAAAAGCCAGACATCGTGCTTGTGGCAAGCGGTAGTGAAGTGAACTTGGCACTCCTTGCTCAAAAAGAACTGTTGAAAAAGCATAGCGTGAACGTTGTCAGCATGCCAAGTTTAGAGATATTCGAAAAACAACCAGCAAACTATAAGGCTAAGATTTTGCCAAAAGATGCTGTATGTTTTTACATCGAGATGTCGAACGACGCTAAGGCGCTTAAGGTTATGCCGAAGAATAGTTATCTATACGGCGTTGAAAAATACGAGCATAGCGGTGACGGAGAGACCGTGGCAGAGAAAGCAGGTTTCACTGTTAAAGCGTTAGTTAAGTTTGTTGAAAGCAAATTTAATGCGAAATAATCTAAAATTAGTGAAATTTCGCTAAAATATCACATTTTTTTGATATAAATCATAACACCTTTCTAAATACAATTAATATATATAGAGTAAGTAAGATTTTAAAAATCTAAAATTACACCTTATATATTGTGTTTAGAGAGGTTTTTTATGTTATCTAAAAAAAGTATGGTTTTAAGTGATTTAGATGGGAGCAACAAGCGTGCAGTGTTAACCTTAGAAAAGACGGACGACGATGTTCACGGCTCAATCAGGTTCTATAACTTTCCTATCCATATTGAAGGCATTTTAACGCTCGGCTTTTATGTCAACAACAAAGTTATAAAAAGTGGGCTGACCTACAAATCGACCTCTTACTACACTTTTTTACTCAACGAAGATTTTATCAACGAAAAATTTTCGTGCGCGGTTTTAAACTTTAATGACGCGGAAGCAAAGCCGATTCTCTATGGCTCAAGCGAAGGCAGAGATGAGGATGTGTATGCCAGCATTGTCGAAAATTTGTCCTCTGATTTTTCTATAAAAAATGTGGAAAGGGTGCTAGACGAACACGGCATAGACTATGACGAGCAAGAGAAACAAGAGATTGAAAACGAGATTGATAAGTGCATGGCAGATTGCAAGAATTGTTACTATAAAAAGCAATTTTATGCAAATGGTGCGGATGGCGGAAATGAAGAAAAAGTGGAAAACAAAAAAAATAGCGAAGCATTAAAAGTCAAAAGAGAAGAGCGTAGCGATGTGAGATACGCCAGTGAAGAAAAGGGTGGCGAAAGCGACAACAACCTAGAAAAAGACGAAGAAGAAATCTTTGTTAAAAGGTTAAAACCACAGATTGATAAACTCTTTGAGAAAAATCCTATCGAGTCAAATTTGGAAGAGATGATACCTTCTTCAAAATGGGTCAGGGTGGAATATGAGGACGACGGCGACTTCTATGTGTTTGGACTTATCTATGAGGCCGATGAGATTAAATATGTTTGCTATGGCGTGCCAGCAGTTTACGAAAAAGAACCGCCAAAGGAACTTTCTGGCTATCCAATCTTTTTGCCATTGAACAGCGAGGATAAAGAGGGGTTTGGTTACTGGTTGACATATCAGGATGCCGAAACTGGCGAGCCGATTAAGGCAGTTGTTGAGTAAGGAGTTTTATGAGAGTTTTAGGTTGGATTCTTTTAAGCGTTTGTCTCTTAATCTTACTAATTTTTCTCTACTATTTAATCGTTGGAAGCATAATTTTTCATTTTAGTTTGGGCAGAAAGACGCTTAAAAAACGCGTGAGAAAAAACAATTTAAGCAAAAACTTAGAAAAATATAACATCGACCTATGCTGGTGGGACAAGGTGGAGTTTAAAAAGGTGACGATTAAAAGTTTTGATAATCTCACGCTCGTTGGTCACTACTATGACGCACAATCCAACAAAACCGTCTGCCTTGTGCATGGTTACAGCGCGAACTACAAAGAGATGCAACAATACGCCAAATATTTTTACCAAAAGGGATACAATTTGCTTTGTGTGGAAAACAGGGCGCACGGCGAAAGCGAAGGCGACGTTGTCGGCATGGGGTATTTGGACAGAAAAGATTTGCTGGCGTGGCTAGAATATTTAGGCAATGAAAATGATGTTGTGTTTTTAGGTCTCTCCATGGGCGCAAGTGCTGTCTGTTGTCTATCGGGAGAAAAATTGCCAATGTGCGTAAAAGGCATAATCTCAGACTCTGCTTTTGACAACGCCGAAAGAGAACTTAGTTATGTGCTACGAAAATTTGGCTTCTTAAGAAAAATAATTTTAAAACATCTTAAGTCCTACGCCAAACGTATTCACAACTTTGATTTAGGCGAGGCGGATATGCTACGATTTGTCAAAAATGCCAAAGTGCCAATACTATACATTCATGGCAAAAACGACACATATGTGCCATATCAAAACTCTCAAAATCTATACAACGCCACGCCAGAAAACTTAAGAAATTTGGTGCTGGTCGATGGCGCGGAACATGCGATGTGCTATCCGATTTTAGGGGTGGACTACGAAAGAAAGATAACTAACTTTTTTAGAAAATATCATATTTTTGATTATTAAAAAATATAAGGAGAATAAAAAAATGAAAAAAATAGCCAAAAATTCAATAAAAAATCAAAAAAATGAAGAAAAAACGTTAAAAATCATCTTTAAAGCATTAAAAAATAATACAATATGCGGAAATTAACATATTATCATGTAAACATATTTTTCAAAAAATATTTAAATAAACTTTTAATTTTTTATTAATAAATTAAAAAATTTACTTTTAACATCACAAAAGTTTAAACGCAACTATTTTAACAAATACTTTATAAAAAAATATCACATAAAATTAATCAAGCATAAATAAAAAAACTCTTGCGATTTCGTAAGAGTTTAATTTTTATTTTCTAGTTCGTCTATTCGTTTCTCAAGTGTTGGAATGGTGTTTCGTGTTAAGTTCCAAATGATTTTTTTGAGTTCCTCAACCTCATTTTCAAGACTATATAAGTTGTTCATATTTTTCTCCTTTGCTTATATTGTATAACGAAATATTTGCTATTTCAATTTTTTATGTCACCTTTTTCTTCTTTTTGTTTTTCATAAAGAGTAGCGCCATGATTATTCCTATGCAGGCAATCGCAATCGTCACTGCGTAGATGATATATGGGTTAACTCCATCTGGAGCAACGACATCTTTCAGCACATATCCGTATTGAAGCGAATTTCCTCTTTGATATGCGATAGGTATGTAGTCTAAATCTTTGTTGTAGCCCTCATAGAGATAGACACGCTCACCTTTCTCAATCTCGATTTCGCTTTCTTCCATCACTTCACCGTTTAATAGATACAGTTTTGTGTCGGCATTAATTGAAGCGTTGTAGGCAGGATAGGTTTCAATGTCGCTTCCGCTTAGCGCCACAAAGTCGGAAAAGATGTAGGCGGAAGGAAGTTGTTCGCCAGCGCAACTTTCCACCTTGTAGAAAATCATGCCATATTCATCATTGTATTCAGTTGGGATACTGTTTGTTAGTTCTAAGCTAAGCTTGTCCTTATGTGAAATTCGCAGTGGCTCACCATTTTCTTCCAATATCTTTTGAGAAGTAAATGCAGGCTCTTCATAGAGATAGCAAAAGTTTGCTGTGCAGATGTAATAGTTATCATCATTTTCAGCAAAAACAAATTGACCAGGCGAAAGAAACATGCAAAACAAAAAAAGCACAAAAAATATAAGCAAAAACTTGCCTATAATTCCTTCGCACCGAAACCATGCAAACTCATTTCCCGCCTTTTTCATACTCTAATTATCCACCAAATAAAATCCCTTGTCAAGCAAAGTTTAAAAATAAACAAAAAAGCATATCACTTGATATGCTCTAATTCATTTGATTAAATTTTAAATTCCAAATGGATTGTTTTTTAAAAATTCTTCAATGTCCACTTTTCGTAGAATAAGTTTATCGAGTTCGTCCGCCAAAACTTTTTCGTCCATTGTCATAATATTTGGATTTTGATAGAAAAGGTCTGGCAAGTCTTCTTTTGGATAGCCATAAAAATTTAAAACTTGTATCACTCCTTTAACTTCTTTTAGTGTGGTCACATCAAGAGTCGGAGCGATGTTTTTCATATCTTCAATTTCATTTTTTGAAAACTTCATCTGGAGCAAAAATTTTTCCAAATCTTTTTCCATATTATTCTCCTTTCCCTTTATCTTTTTTCTGCAAATCTTCAAATTTAGTTTCAAGTTTTTTGTCCCCATTTTTCTCGGCAAGTTTGTTATATTCGCTGTTTACAAACTTCACAACTTCTTTTGTGATTGGGAATTTTTCCATAAGTTCACTGCTTTCAATGCCATACTTTTTTTGAAAGATTTTTTCACTATATAAGATATCAGCAGGTTTTGCTCTTTCATTCTGCTTTATATATGCATATCTTGCCCAAGTTTTCTTTTCACTTGTCATATACCAAATTGTGTCAAGAAAACTTTTGTTCCCAAAATCAATATATAAAAGCATATATCTAAAAATAAAACTGTTTGATGGTGCA
>CALWEZ010000026.1 GCA_944377455.1 uncultured Clostridia bacterium | reverse complement strand
TATGTCTTCGATGGTTCGAATCCATCCCTGCCCACCAAAAAAACTTCGCTTGCTGGCGTGGCTCAATGGTAGAGCAGCTGACTTGTAATCAGCAGGTTGAAGGTTCGATTCCTTTCGCCAGCTCCATAGAAAAAGCATGGTATTTCGCCATGCTCTTTTTGTTCTATAATCCCAAAATCTCATTTCCGTCTACTTTAAAATATTTTGCCAAAATTCTTAGTGCTTCATATCCTGGGAGTTTCTTTCCGTTTTCCCATTTGTTGATTGTGGACAAACTAAAATGCGTGGCGTCAGCAAGTTGTTTCTGCGTCAAACCTTTTTCTGTTCGTAAATATTTTAGCGTATCCTTAAACTCCATACAAATATTATTAGCACAAAAGTGCTAATTTTACTTGACATAAGCACTAAAGTGCTTGTATAATTTAAATATGGAACTGATTGAAGAAATAAAAAAGGATATTTTATCACAAAAAAATGTCGTTAAAATATTAAAAAGTTTAAAAATAAATGAACTGCCAAGTGTTCATTTTTCCATCGGTATGTATATAAGAAACAAATATATTTGGAACAATAAAATCAATTTTTATAAGTTGTCAAATTATTATAAGTTGTATACGGCTGACGAGATTTCAAGCAAAATAATTGATGAGATATATTGTCAAGTCAATAATATTAAAGAAGGTGTTTTGGTGAGATTTCCAAAAAAATAAATGGTCAAAACACCGATATTTATAATGCGTATTTAATATATGCACAAATGTGCCATATTTTTTCCTCATTTAGCGGTATATTTGACAGATTGTGGGCGAGTGTGGTATGATATGGGCGAGGTAATACCAATGAAAAATGCGAAATACATAATGGACGAACTTGACAAGATGTTTCCTAGTCCTAAGTGCGAACTTGAATTTAAGACGCCTTTCGAACTTCTTGTTGCGGTCATACTTTCCGCGCAGTGCACCGATAAGCGTGTCAATATGGTGACGAAAGAATTGTTCAAAAAGTATAGCACGCCACAAGATTTTGTGGATATTCCGCTTGAAGAACTTGAAAAACTCATTCATTCTTGCGGATTCTATCACAACAAGGCGGTTAACATCAAAAAAATGGCGGAAGATGTGTTAAATAAGTTTGGCGGAGTTGTTCCAAAAACGCGTGAGGAACTTTGCTCACTCTCTGGTGTTGGCAGAAAGACGGCTAATGTCATGATTTCCGAAGCCTTTGAAGGTGACGCGATTGCGGTGGATACACATGTCTTTCGTGTTGCGAATAGGCTTGGCGTGGTAAAGTCGAACGATGTGTTCAAGGTGGAGCAGGCGCTCATGAAGAACTTTCCAAAAGATAAATGGTCAAAACTCCACTTTCAAATGGTTCTTTTTGGGCGATATAAGTGTAAGGCGCTGAAGCCAGAGTGTAAGGATTGTCCATTTCTTAGTTTTTGCACAGAAGAAAAGAAGAATTTAAAATAGTAAGATTTTTATTGTAAATCTACGCATTTTTGATTAAAATTTGCTACAATAGGCGTGAAAAATACATAACAAAGGCGATTTTTTGAGATAATAAAGGAGAAGTATGTTTTTAGATAGAGTTAAAATTTCCATAAAGGCAGGGAACGGCGGTAAGGGTGCTGTGTCTTTTTTGCGTAATGCTCAAACGGCGAATGGTGGACCTGACGGCGGTGACGGTGGTAGAGGCGGAGATGTTGTGTTTTTGGCGACTGACGAACTTAACACGCTCTATTCTTTCCGCTTTAAGAAGAAGTATGTGGCAGAAGATGGCATGCCAGGGGCGAAGAAAAATCAGACTGGGAAAAGTGGCGAAGATTGCGTTATCAAAGTGCCAACAGGAACGGTTTTGATTAATCCAGAAAATGACAAGGTGATTGCCGATTTAAGCGAAAATGGCAAAAGATTTGTGGCGCTGAAAGGCGGAGCAGGTGGGCATGGAAACGCATACTATAAGTCCAGCATTAAGCAAGCGCCAGGCTTTTCGCAGACTGGCGAGACAACAAAACTCCGAGAAGTGATTTTGGAACTTAAAACGATTGCCGATGTTGGACTTATCGGCTTTCCAAATGTTGGCAAAAGCACGCTTCTTTCGGTTATTTCCAACGCTAATCCTAAGATTGCCAACTATCCTTTCACAACAATCTATCCTAATCTCGGCGTTTGTGAGGTCATGGGCGAGAGTTTTGTGGTTGCCGACATTCCAGGTCTTATCGAAGGTGCAAGTAAGGGCTTAGGCTTAGGGCACTATTTCTTAAAACATGTGGAGCGCGTGAGACTTTTGGTGCATTTAATCGACATTTCAGAAAGTGACGGAAGAAACATCATTGATGACTATAAAGTGATTAATGATGAGTTAAAATCTTATAGCGAAGAATTGACGAAGGTTAAGCAAATTGTGGTATTTTCAAAGTGCGATTTGATTGATGAGAAAACATTACAGGAAAGATTGCAAAAGTTTGAAAAAGTGTATAAGATAAAAGACTATCTTCTTCTATCGTCTGTGACGAATAAAGGTGTTGAAAATTTGAAGAAGAAAATTCTTGAAAATCTCAAAAAAACACCTAAAAAGCCAGCCCTCAGCGTGGAAGATTACGATTTTGATAAGAAAGATGTTTCATCATTTGAGATAACAAGGCACGATGATGGAAGTTTTGAGGTAACAGGAGGAAGACTTGATAATTTAGTTCGCGGGGTTGTGCTTTCAAACACTCAATCGTTTGCGTATTTCCAAAAGAGATTGAAAGATATGGGCGTCATCGACAGCCTAATCGAAAAAGGCATGAAAAATGGCGACACCGTGATAATCAAGGATATTTCCTTTGTGTATGAAGAATAGGAGAAGAAAATGATAACAACAAAACAAAGAGCATATTTAAGGGGACTTGGCAACGCGCTTGACCCTGTGGCACAGGTGGGGAAAGAAGGACTTACCGAAAACCTTATCACTTCCATTGACCTACTACTCGAGGCAAGGGAACTCGCAAAAATTAGAGTGCTTAAAAACTGCGACCTTTCCGCCAAAACTGTGGCAGAAGAATTGAGCCGAAGCCTAAATGCCGACATAGTGCAAGTCATCGGCACGGTGATTATTTTATACAAAAAATCAACACGCAAGAATTTTAAGCATATAGAGTTACCTTAGGCGAAAACTGCGCTTCATTTCGACTTTTGTCTTATGCCAAAAGTCTTACCATTCGCTTGTTTTCGCCTATTATGCGACCAAGCGCAACTCGCACTTCGTTGGCGAGTTGGTCGCAACTTAAAATGTGATAAATTAGAACTGCGCTTCATTTCGACTTTTGTCTTATGCCAAAAGTCTTACCATTCGCTTGTTTTCGCCGACGGGGTTCCCCAAAAGTGAGTGTCACTTTTGGGGGGGGTGGTTTAGCGACCAAACGAAATCTCGCCTACTAATGGGAACCCTAAAAATGCTTATCATTTTTAGGGAAAAAGGAGCAAACAAGCAAGTGATAAGTGTTTTGATATTCATATCGAAACACGAAACTAAGCGCAGTTTGTGACGCTGTCGCGACTTAAAGAGGTTTTGATTTAGAGTAAACGAAGCAAAGAAAAGAAATATTATATAATGAAAATAAAAAATTCGAGATCTACGTAAGTAGTAATGAAGGGAGAGGGTCCCAATGCCCAGCCGATTTCCAATCTCGAATTTTTACGTTAATATTATATACAATTCAATTAAAAAAATCAACACTTTTTAGATTGAATATGAAATTATTAGATAAATTATTTAAAGTCGGGAGCAACTTGCTTAACTCTTTTTGAATATAAATCAAAACTACTAAAGTTGCGACAAAATCGCCAACGCAGTGCGATTTTCGTGTGGTCGCATAAAAGAAAAAAACAAGCGAGAAGGCGATACTTTTCAAACTTGTTTTGAAAATGAGCAAAAGCGCAGTTTTTTTCTTGGCAGGGGTGGAAGGAATCGAACCCTCCTCTGGAGTTTTGGAGACTCTCATTCTACCGATGAACTACACCCCTATAATTTTTGATTAAAACTATTTCATTTTACTATTTATTTCAATTTTTGTCAATTATTTTTTGTCTTTTATTTGATTTTATCTCAATAATTTAACAAAAATCAAAACTTTTTAAGGTATTTTTTGATATATAATTGTAATTTTTTGAGTTGTCTGTTATAATATAACTCATGGAAAGGGTAAGAGTGCCACTTGCTGAGCGTATGCGTCCAAAGTCGCTTGACGATTTTGTTGGGCAGGAGCATATTGTTGGCAAAAATAAGTTACTTAGGCGTGCAATTCAGGCTGGTAATGTTGGAAGCCTCATTTTTTATGGCCCACCTGGCACTGGTAAAACCACGCTGGCTGGAATAATTGCCAAGATGCTTGACGCGAACATTGAAAAGTTGAACGCAGTTTCAAGCGGAGTTGCAGAAGCAAAGGCGGTAATTGAGCGCGCGCGAACAACTAAGGCAATGCTAAATAAAGACACTTACCTTCTTCTTGACGAGTGTCATAGGTGGAATAAGGCGCAAAGCGACTGCGTGCTTCAGGCGATTGAAGAGGGGAGCATCTACTTCATCGGCTCGACCACTGAAAATCCTTACACCAGCATGACGCGTGCGATTGTTTCAAGGTGTAGCGTTTTTGAATTTAAGAAGGTAACCGAAAAAGATGTGGTCAAGGTCATCGACAGAGCGCTATCCGATAAAGAGAATGGACTAGGCGAAATCAAAATTGAAATGCCGGATGAGGCGAAAAAATATCTTGCCTTTGCTTGCAACGGCGATGTGAGAACGGCACTCAATGCCTTAGAACTTGCGGTTAAGTCGACAAAGATGTCGAAAGACAAGTTTATCCATTTGACGAAAGAGACCATGGCGGAGTGTTTGAACAAGCGTCCACTTTCCATTGACGAAAACACATATTATGACTATCTCTCGGCGTTTTGTAAAAGTTTGCGTGGTTCCGACACCGAAGCGGCGCTATACTATAGTCAACGACTCATCAAAGCAGGTATCGACCCACTTATCATCGCAAGGCGAATGATTGCTCATGCGTCGGAAGATATCGGCATGGCGGACTCAAACGCACTACTAATGGCGTGCTGTGCGATGTATGCTGTTGAGAAGATTGGTCCACCTGAGTGCTATCTAAACCTTTCGCATGCTATCATATATCTTTGCGAAGCGGAGAAGTCAAACAGCGTATATATGGCAATGAGTATGGCGGAGCGCGATGCGGAAAATGAGCGAGAGGATATGGTGCCAAACCACCTGAAAAACCATCCAAGCACCAACGCGGATGGACATGGAAAGTATAAGTATCCACACGACTATGGCGGTTATGTCAAACAGCAATATATGCCAGACAGTTTGAAAGATAGGGTGTATTACAAGCCAAGCGCCAACGGCAAAGAAAAAAATTTAGTTAGAAAAAAATTTAGTAAAAATGTTTAAGGAGAAGAAAAATGTTTGGAAGAAGAGCGGACGGTAGACGCGTTAAAAACCTTATGATAATCGAAAAGGCAGGACCATACTTCATGCCGACGAGAATTGACGGCGTGAATTTATATACGCAACAAATTCTTTGTAAGAAGATGGATGAATTCATATTGAAAGAAAGGCAAGAGAGCGGAGTGCATTTTAACTACACCGAAATTTTAATCGCTGCAGCGGTTAGAATGCTATATGAAAGACCAAAGGCAAACAGGTTTATTGTCAACTGCCAAATTTATCAAAGAAACGAGATAACTATCTCTATGGCTGTTAAGCCAAAACTTGTTGACGACTGCGACGAGATAACTTTAAAATTCCACTTTACTGGCAGAGAAAACATCTATGAGATAAAGAAAATTGTCGATGACGAGATAAAGAAAAACACGCAACCAAGCAGTGACACACACGGCACAACAAAGGTGGCTGGCGTGCTTGACAAAATGCCATACTGGATGTTTAAGGTGGCAATGAAAATAATAAGATTTTGCGATAGATATGGGCTTCTTCCAAAGTCACTTATCGACGTCAGCCCATTTCACACAAGTATGTTCATAACCGACCTTAAAAGCATCAAACTCAACAAGGTTTATCACCACCTATACAACTTTGGAACGACCACCATATTTGGCGCACTTGGCAAGGTTAAATATGTGCCAGTCAGCGACAGATCTGGCGAGATAAGAACGGAAAAGGTGATGGACTTAGGTTTGAGCCTTGATGAGCGTGTGGCGGACGGACTATATTACGGCAACAGCGTAAGATTGCTTTTGAAATATATTGAAAATCCAGAACTTTTGAAGGCGAGCCTAAGCGAAGTTGAGGTGATTGATAAAGCGCGCAAGCGTGCCGAGCGAAAAGCAAAGCGCGAAGAGAAAAAGCGTCTTAAGAAACTTGAAAAGGAAGAAAAAGAGAATAAAATCATCAAAATGGACCACTCGGCGTAGAAATTGAATAAGAGCGTAAAAAATTCATATCTCCGCTTAGTTACATTTGATTTTGAAAATACATTCCCATTTTCAAATTTTCTATTATTTTTATATTAAAAATGTTAAATTTATTTAATATTAATAAATAAAATTGATAAAAATAGAATTACATCAATGAAAAAAAATAGAACTTGAAAAAAGTTCTATTTTTTATTAATTTTATTTAACCTTTACTTTGCGAAATAGACCATTCCGTAGACGCCAGGGCCGACATGGGTGCCAACAACACAGCCGATACTGTGATATTCGATGCTTTCTGGGTCTTCAACGCCAAGTTTATCCTTATATTTTTTAACAAAGTTTATGATATTTTCCTTGACAGCGGTGTAGCCGAAATAAAGTGGATACTTTTTGTCATGGTTCTTCACAACTTCATCGACGATATATAAATTTGCTTGCTCGCCACGCTTTTTTGCCTTATTGACCACTCTTCCGCCTTCCAAAGTGATGATAGGTTTCATGTTCAAAACGGTGCCTAGGGCGGCAACTGTTCCGCTTATCCTTCCGCCTTGTTTAAGATACTTTAGGTCGCTGACAACAGCAATCAGCCTAATCTTCCTTTTAAGGCGTTCAAGTTCGTTTATCACATCCTCTGGAGATGGATTATTTTCTTTTATGTATTTCACAATTTCCATGATGAGCGCGCCTTCTGCAAAGGTGGTGACCTCAGAATCGCAAATATACACATTCTTCATGTTGAGCGCTTCAACGGCGTTTTTAGCCTGTGCGATTGTGCCTGCAAGGTTGGAGGAGATGACAATCGTCAAAACAAACCAATCTTCCTTGTTGCAATAAGGTGTGAGTGCGTTTTCAAACTTAAATTGATTTGGTTGGCTGGTTTTTGGAATGATGCCTGTCGTTCTCATTTTTTCATAAAATTCATCATTAGGGAGTCCCTCTGGATATAGTTCGCCAGCAAAATTTACCTCGATTGGAAGAATGGTGATGTCATTCTCTTTTGCGAAACTTTCTGGCATATCAACCGATGCCTCGGTAACAATTTTATATTTCATATAACCTCACTTTTTGTATATTATGATTATATAAAAAACGCTTGCATAAAGCAAGCAAAAACACATAAAATTTAAAGAATTTTAAGTTTTTTATCTTCTTTTTTATTCTAAAAATCTTGAAATTTTAATTAGTTTTATACATCATGTTTGTTGAAAATAATATTTTATAGAAACTAATTCGTTAATTTCGCTTGAAGAGTTGATTTGTTAAGAAATATAAGCCTAACATCAAAACTAAGATGTAGCAAAGCGAGATAAAGAAGTTGCCACCAGCGATAAAGGTGGTGTTCAAAAAGCCGATGCCAGAATTTGCTCCACCAAAGTAGGAGAAAAGGTTGGTGTGCGCAAACGGGAAGAGGGCGTAAACGAAGAAACCGCACAAGAAGATGTTCATAACAAAGGAAACGGCATACACGCCGATGGAAACTCCAAACATGATGTCGAACTTACGTGACACATTCATAAGAAGAATGGTGACAAGCGCGAAAAATATCACCTCAACTTCAACGAAGATAAGTTTGAATAGGAGATAGACAAGTGGATTTACCACATAGGCGTTAGACAGATTGAACACCGCAAGAATAGGAGTAAAAGTTACGCCATAGATTAGGTAACTTATTAAGAGTATCAAAACGGAAAAGACTAAAAGTAGCGAGGTGGTGGCAAGCATTATTGCGAAAAATTTGCCAGCAAACACAGAGTTGAAGGAGGTGTTTTGTGCAAGCACAACATCAATTTTTCCTTTGCTTCTGTCGCGTCCAAAAAGTTTGTAGGCGAAGAAAATTCCTGTGAAAACCAAGATAAAGCCGATTATGGAAATTAGATAGTAGGCAAAATCATAGGCGTTGACACTGCCGTTTGCACTATTGAAATTCATAGGCGAAAGATAGTTGGTGTAGTATAAGTCACTTTCTCTTAAAATATAGTTGTTTTCTATAACTAATTGTTTTAATTCCGCCTCTTCTTGATTAACATAACCTATATAATTTTGATAATTTGGCATGCTGTCGGACAAAAGCAAAATTAGTTCGTTTTTGATGTTTTCATTTGCAAAGGTGGCGATACGCTTATAGTTTAACGCCAAACTTTCCATATCTTGAAGTCTTTGTTCGTTTTGAGTGTCACGATAGACTATTTCGAACTCGACAAGTATATCTCTCAGTTTGCTTGTAGGATTTAAAATGTAATTAAGTTCTAGTTCCACCGTTTCGTCCGCGCTTGCTTGCCAGTTAAGCACTTCGATATTTAAAAAGTCTCGGATAAGTTGCCTGCTTGTTAGAATTTCATCATACATCGCTCGAACGGTCGCAATGCTCGTTGTGTAAGAGATGTTTTCGTTTAGTAATGTGGAGAGTTCTTCAATAATAAGCATATCATCATCGGTGAAGTAGAGCGGACTTTCAAAATCTTCTAAAGCGGATATTTTTTCATAAAATGAATTTAGGTTTGTTTGAAGATTGACATCGAAAGAGTTGTCGGTGAAATTGTCTGGATATACATCAGGATAGGCCAAATATAATTCCAAGTTTGTTAAGAAGGTATCCACATCTTCTGTGATTGAGTTATATTCATCAATAAGTGTGGTGTCGCGCTGTCCGTCAATTATTGATTGATTTTCTGTCATAACTAGATTGAGGTTTGTTAAACTGTCCTCTTCGTTGCCATTCATAAACTCTTGATAGAGTTTGTCAGCGGTTTCATATTCTAAGTTTAATGAAAGTGATGGAGTGATGGTTGGGCTAAAACAAAAGCCGGCAATAACGCAAGCGACAATGGCGATAATAAATCCGCAAAGTGTAATTGGGTTTAGTATCAGCCTTCGAAAATCATACATACAGACCTTAAAAGATTTCATCATTTTCTCCTAATTTGTTATAAATTTTCAAAAAAATAAGCAAAAATTCAATTTTTTTCAAAAAAATGCTTATTTTTTAATCATTTTTTGTCTTTAAAATATTTTTTTAGATTTTCAGCAACTTGTTCTATGCCGTTTTCTTTGAAACCAGCGGAGTATATTGTTATCTTTTTCTCTACTAAAAGTTTCAATATTTCCTCTAGTTCATTTTCGCTGACCTTTGGAAATAAGACCTTCTTTTCTTCTATAAGCACATCAATATTTTTATTTTCCTTAATCACTTTGCCAGCAAAGTTTGGTTGTTTGGTTAAGATAAAGGAATATCTCTTTTGATTGAAATTTTTATATTTTTCATTTGCTTCAATGTGTGCCATCTCTTTATTTGAAAGATAGATGAAGGTGTTTGCGATGTCCTCAAAATCCTCTTTGTTATTTCCTGTTATCATGACGGCGCAGTTTTTTAATTGTTTAATCTGTTCAAAGAAAATTTCCTTGTCGGCGTCTGTCAAATTTAAAAGCGGTTCGTCAAAGATGTAGACTTTGGCATCACATGAGAGGGCTGTAACGAAAGAAAGTTTTTTCTTTTCGCTTTCAGTTAGTGAGAAAACTCTGGCATTCATCTTTTCAAGTAGCGAAAATTTATTCAGCATTTCCACAACTTTTTTATGGTTATATTTACCTCTTAATTTTAAAAGATATTTGATATTCTCAATTACCGATTGAAATTTGAAAAAGGTTGGCGGATTTAAGGCTACACTGATTTCACTTCTAAGCGAAGAGTGCTTTTTTAAATTTTTTCCTTCAACAAAAATCTCGCCATTAGATAATGGAAGTGCTCCAGCAATAAGTTTGCAAAGACTAGACTTTCCGCTTCTGTCGTCGCCGATGACGGCGCAAATCTCTCCACTATGCAAAGAAAAAGACGCTTCTTTCACTAAAAACTTTTTGTTCACATATGAGGAGATATTTTTTATTTCTAAAACAATATTTACTTCCATAATTCTATTATATCAAAAAATAAGGCGTTTGTAAAGACAAACGCCATGGAAAAAGTGACTTTTCTTATATTAAATTTTTGTTAAATTTAAATTTTAGTTTAAATGTGGTTATGTAATTTAGTCGGTATTTATCAAATTGTCAAAGACATATTCATAAATGTTTGGTGCTTGCTGACGCCATTTTTTACAGCACTCTTCCGCGCTCTGTCTTGTTGGCGCTTTGACCTTGATTTCGAAGAGCGGAGTGGTGATTAAACTTTCATAAATTCGCATGGTGACAAGATAGGCGCCATCTTCGCTGTCGGTGTAGGTGGCATAATATTCCTGCGATATTTTGATGTTCAATCTGTTGTTTTTTGCGTATTCGGTAATCTCATCTCTAAGCGAGTTTGGAATGCGTTTATAGAAATAGGAAAGGCAGTCTCTGCCTTCAAAGGTGAGAGTGTAGCGCATTTCGCCTTCTTTGCACTGAGTTTTGTAGATAAGTTTGGCTTCTGAAAGTTGGTAGAGTAGGTCTAGGCAATCCATATAATTTATCCAGTTGTTTTTAACTGCACAAATCTCGATTATGGAATTTTCTGTCAGTGGCATTTCCACTTTATCCATAACAAAAAGTATGATAAGTTTGTTTGTTACTGCGTCGTAGTTCATTTTATTCTCCGAAAATATTCTATCACGAAATAGTGAAAAAAGCAATTATCTTCTTATTTTAATTTGAATTTTTTTTAAATTGTGCTATTATATTGTTTAAATAGGAGGAAATATGGAAAGTAATATAAGAAAAGTTGAGAAATTTGTGGCAAATTGCAATGACATGCTTAGCGGTAGATTTTTAAGTATTGATAAAAAGATTGAGAATATTGCAAACTCCATTAACGATAGCGACGATATTCTTTCATATCTAGCGGAAAATATTTTGGATGTCGATAGAGATGCGGTCTTTGAGCGAACATTTGTAATCGACAACAAAACCAAAAATGGCAAAATGGCTTTGCCTAGTGATGAAAAGGAAAAGTTGGCACTCTTTGTCACTGTGATAAATGATTTGGAGAGCCATAAACTAAACTCAAACAAATTTTTGGAAACCTATTTTAGAAATGGACAACTTTCGCCTACTCAACTTTTTTTAGAAAAGATAATTGAACCATTTAAATCTATGGTTGCTGACCACTTCAAAATCGACAAAAACTTGACGCTTTTAGAGTTAAGCAAAAGGAAAGATGAGCCTGTTCAAACTGAAGATATGGAAGAAGAGGAAGATGAAATGAATTTTGAAGAGGAGTATGAAGAGGACAACATCTTAACACTTGCTCTAAACAACATCTTAAAGGTTTGCGAAGAGATTGAAAGTAAGTTAAAGTTTGAGAAAAAGCATGAGGAGGTTGTTGAAGATTTTAACTTTATCTTGTCCGCCTTAAAGCATGCTTGCGAGCAAAAGGATATGCTTATAATTAACGGACTGATACTCGGATTAAACTATGTTTCTCACAAAATTAAAAGCACAAAATATTTGATAAACGAATTAAACGAAATTGTCTATAACATCTATCAAACAACTGAAAAAGAGTGAAAAATATATAAAAAATGATGAATTTTTACAAAAAAAATGGCGAAAAAATGTGATTTTTGGCAAATTTTCATCTTTTTTTCATTTTAAATTAATTATTTTCATAGATTGTATTATGAAAATTTTAACCTTAAATTTAAGAAAACAATTTGTCAATTTTTTGATTGCCGTCATGCTTGTTGTGGTGTCGCTGTTTGCGGTGCTGGGAGTGAGTTTGGTGACAACATCAACAGTCATAAACGGCGTATACTACAGCGGTAACACTGAGAGCAATAAAATTTCGCTTATGATTAACGTCTACTGGGGAACGGAGTGTTTAGACGGTATGCTGGAAATTTTGGAAGAACAGGATGTTAAAACCACCTTCTTTGTCGGCGGAACTTGGGCGGTTAAAGAGAGCGATATGCTTAAAAAAATCTATGACGCAGGGCACGAGATAGGCAATCATGGCTACACTCATAAAGACCAAGATAAATTAAGCGCCGAGCAAAACAAAAAAGAGATTTTAACAACGCATAATATTGTCAATGAATTACTTGATGTCAACATGGATTTGTTTGCTCCGCCAAGTGGAGCATATAGCAAAACCACCGTGGAGGTGGCAAACGAACTTGGCTACAAAACTATCATGTGGACGCGCGACACTATCGACTGGCGCGATAAGGATGCCGACTTAATTTATAGCCGTGCCGTCAAAGATGCCAAAGGTGGCGATTTGATTTTAATGCATCCAACTGAGTGCACATTAAATGCGCTTGAGAGAATTATTGTGACCTTGAAAGAGCAAGGTTTTCAGTTGACAACAGTGAGCGATAATCTCTCTGAAGAGTAAAAATATATAAAAAATCGCCAAAATTTGTGATTTTTTCTTAAAAAATGGGTGATTTTTTAACTTTTTTAGATATTTACCCAATATTTTCAATAAAAATCTTTTTTAAAAAATCTAAAGAAAAATGATAAAAGTGTTTTGAAGAAGAAGATATAAGTGTTATAATTAAATATATTAAGAGGGATGTATGGCGGTTTATAAACTCAATTCAAAAAAGAAAGGGAAGAGAGATGTCAAAAAGATTGTGGGCTTCACTCTCATTGGTATCTCATCCGTTGTCTATCTGTTTTTGACAGGTATTTGGCCTGCTATGCTCTCTTTCCTTTTGGGCGTGTTTGGAATTTTTGCCTATCCACTTTTTTTAATCTTGTTTATTGTTGGACTTGCCCTTGTCAACAAGCGTAAGTATGTTATGCCAAAGCGCTACATCATCTCCATGGCGCTTATGGTCTATTTCTTTTTGGCAATCATTCAACTTATCATTGTGGGCGGAAAGGGCGACCTCTCCTTTTTTGCCTATCTCGGACTTAACTACTCGCGCACTTGGACGGCGGGCGGAATACTCACTGGCATAATCACAACGCCTTTACTATACTTAGCCAACAGCGTGGGCGCGTATATCATTTTGGTGCTTGCGTTCTGTCTGTCGCTCGGTGTCTTTCTTGACAGCCTTAATGTGTTCAAGCGTAAGACCTCTCAAGTGGCGGTCAAAAAGGAAAAGACGATAAATCGCATTCAAACGGTGGAAGAGAAAACGAAAAGTGCTGACGAAGTTGTCGCCGAAAAGGTGGAAAAGAAGGAAGAATTTAATCCTGTTTTAAACGGCAAGATTGAAGAAGAGAAAAAGGAAGAAAAGAAAGCACTTTCCACTCGCGAACTTTTAGGACTTGATAAGAAAAGAAACAAGGCGTATGAATATTTTAAAGACGAAACTCCAAAGGTGGAGAAAAAGAAGGAAGAGCCTAAGTCTCTCCGTGAACTCATTTTAACTCCGCCAGAGATTAACTATGAGGACTATTTCAAAGACCTTGACAAAGCACCAGCAAAGGAAGAGGTTAAGACCAATGTTGAAATCTTGAAGCAAGAAGAGATGAATCTAAGCGAAGAGCCACCAAAAATCGAAGAGGTGCATACCGAAGAAGTTCACGCCGAGGTTAGACCAGACGAATTTCAAAACACGAACAATCCGTTTGTGCATAATGATGACGACATTGTGCGAGAGGCGGACGACATCATAAGAAATGCCGTTGAAGAAGAGAAGGCGGAGAACCCTGAAATCTACGAAAATGCCATAGACACTAACGATAACGCAAGTTTTGTGGAGCGTGAGAATAAGATTAATGAACGAATGAGTGATAGGTCCTTAGAGCGCCCAACGTTTGAGAATATTAGGCGAGATAACAACTTTGCGCCAGAGTTTCCAGAGCGTAATGAGAGAGACAACATCTTCACGCGTAATCAACCAGAAGAGAAAGAAGAAGAGGAAGAGCCAGAAGAACCATATGTCTATGAACGACCACCACTTGAATATATCACAACCAAATCGGTTGACCTTTCCACGCTCAACGATGATGTGGCAGAAAAGAGAGTGCTTCTTGAAAACAGCCTAGAGAATTTCGGTATACCTGCAAAGGTGCAAGGGGTTGTGGTTGGACCTGCGGTGACTAGATACGAACTTGAGATGCCACAAGGTGTGTCTGTTTCAAAGATTAAAAATCGCGCAGACGACATCGCCCTTTCGCTTGCAGCAGAGGGGGCGATAAGAATTGAAGCGCCAGTGCCAGGCAAGAGTGTGGTCGGCGTGGAAGTGCCAAACAAATCTATCGCCACGGTAAGTTTGAGAGATGTTTTGGAGAGTAAAGAGTTTAGAGACAGTCCGTCGCCACTCACTTTCGCGCTCGGCAAGGACATCACTGGTAACACCATCACTTGCAATATGCAAAAACTCACACACCTGCTGGTTGCAGGCTCCACAGGGTCTGGCAAGAGCGTTTGCCTGAACTCTATCATTTTAAGCATCATCTATAAGGCGTCTCCTGAGGATGTGAAGATTGTGCTTGTTGACCCTAAGCGTGTGGAATTTACCTCTTATAATGGCTTGCCACACCTAATCATGCCGAATGTGGTGTGCGAAACTCAAAAGGCGATCAACACTCTCGCTTGGGCAGTGACTGAAATGGAGCGAAGGTTTGAGGTTTTAGGCTTTGCGCGTGTGAAAAATATCGACGAATACAACCAAACGCCAGACGTCGTCTCTGGGAAAGTTAAAAAGATGCCGTTTATCGTCATCATCGTCGACGAACTTGCCGACCTTATGATGACTGGTAAAAAAGAGGTGGAAGAGAAGATTATCCGCCTTGCGCAAAAGTCGAGAGCGGCAGGCATACACCTAATTCTTGCCACACAAAGACCGTCGGTTGACGTCATCACAGGGCTTATCAAATCGAACTTCCCGTCGCGTATTGCGTTTGCAGTCACAAGCGCAGTCGACAGCATGACCATTTTAGATCGTGTGGGCGCGGAAAAACTGCTCGGCAAGGGCGATATGCTTTACTATCCAGTTGGTGCACAAGAACCTAAGCGTGTGCAAGCATGCTTCATAACCACTGGCGAAACCAACCGTGTTGTCGACTATGTGAGAGAGAATAATAAGCCGATTTTCGACAAGGAGATTGAAGAGCAGATTAATAATCCTAATAAAAATAACAATAATGGCGGAGTGCAAGTGAACAACGAAATGGATGAACTTTTGCCACTCGCACTTAAATCTGCCATCGATTGCGGTCAGGCGTCGGCAACGATGATCAGGCGTAAGTTTGCCATCGGCTATCCACGTGCAGCGCGCATTATCGACCAAATGGAAGAGGCAGGCTATATCTCCACGGCGGATGGCGTCAAGGGCAGAACGGTCTATATCACGCTTGACGAATTCCACGACATTTTTGGCGACCAGTATGATTGATAGGTTTTGCAAGATAAAACTTTAAACGCTTTTGATTTTATTGATATTGAAATTTTTGACGCGATAGGCTATAATAGGAAACTGAGGAAAGAACTATGGATGAAAAACTGAAAGACAAAAAAATATCCGCCATTTCGCTTGGATGCGACAAAAACAGGGTGGATCTAGAGAAGATGCTGTTTAAACTCAGCGATTACGGATTTAAGATTGTGGAAGATATTGAAAAAGCGAACATCGTCATCATCAATACCTGTGCCTTTATCACGCCAGCAAAAAAAGAGGCGCTTTCAAACATCTTTGATGTATGTTTGTTGAAAGCGAAAGGCAGGGTGGAAAGAGTTATTGTCACAGGCTGTTTGCCAGAACGTCATAAGGCAGAACTTGAAAGAGAAATCAAGGAAGTGGACGCTTTTTTAAGTCTTAAAGATAACGATAGAATTTGTGAGATAATTGAAGATTTATACAGCGTTAAGCATGAGTCAGGCAAATCACGAAATGGGCGCATTTTCACTTCACGTGGCTCATATGCCTTCCTTAAAATTGCCGATGGGTGCAGTAATGGTTGCTCGTTTTGCACCATTCCACGCATACGCGGAAGATATATAAGTTTCCATATGGAAGAGATAGTTGAAGAGGCGAAATATCTGGCGTCGAAGAATATCAAAGAATTAGTTTTGGTGGCGCAGGATGTTTCAAGATACGGCGAAGATATATATAAGGAAAACAAACTTATTCCGCTTCTTGACAAACTTTCAAAGATTAAAGGTATCGAGTGGATAAGGCTTCACTATCTCTATCCTGAAAAGATGACAGGCGAACTTCTCTCATACATCGACAAAAGCAAAAAGATGTGTAAGTATGTCGATATTCCACTCCAACATATCGACAACAACATCTTAAAGAGCATGAATAGACGGCTGGACGAAAAGGAGACAAGGGCGCTTATCCACCTTATCAAAAATCAATACCCTTCCATTCACATCCGCTCCACTTTCATTGTCGGCTATCCAACTGAAACAGCAAGCGAGTTTAAAAAACTTTGCGATTTTATCAAAGAGAGCAAGTTTGATTATGCAGGTTTCTTCCCATATTATCGCGAAGAGAACACGGCAAGTTTCTACATAAAGCGACAAAACAGCGAATGGACTAAGATGAGACGCCTTAAAAAGATACAAAAATTGCAGGCGGAAGTTGCTTATCAAAAGGCTAAGGAGCATTTAGGGAAAGCATACAAAACGCTTGTCGACTATTTTGACTCTTCGACAGGATTATACATAGGACACACTGAATTTCTTTCGCCAACAGTTGACTTTAATGTGAAAATTGTGGATAATGGAAATGTTAAGGTCGGCGAATTTACCATGGTCAAACTTTTGTCGTTTGACGGCGCCGATTATAAAGGAGAAGTTTATGAATCTTCCAAATAGAATAACGCTTTGTAGACTACTTTTAATTCCAGTTTTTGTCTTTTTCTATCTTGCCGATTTCATACCTTACGGCAAACTTGTGGCAACAAT
>CALWEZ010000025.1 GCA_944377455.1 uncultured Clostridia bacterium | reverse complement strand
TTAAGGTGATAGCGCCAAGCGAAGTTAAAAATTTAGAGGATGCGGTGCTTGAAATTAATGGTAATAAATATAATGACTTTTTTGAAAAGATAGAAAGTCAACCTCAAAATTATTTTTACATATATCCTACTTTTAATGAAAATACAAAAGAGGTAAACTTCAAAATCACGTGGAATCAAAGTTCAAAACCGCAAAAATACAAGGTCATTCTAAATGAAAAGACTAATTTTTTGGAGAGTGAAGGGTGAACAAACGCTATGCGTTTGCTTAATCCACAACTCTTCACTCTTCGTTCTTCACTCTTGCGTCGCAAACGGCACTTCATTTCATCTTTTGTCTTTCGCCAAAAGTCTTACCATTCGTTTGTTTGCTCCTTTAGCGACCAAACGAAAATCGCACTTCGTTGGCGATTTTGTCGCTACTTAAAGTGGATTAGATTTTAAAAAAATTTTCAATTTTGTTTGGGGAAGGGCTTTGCCCGGCAAACATAAATTGAAAATCACCTACAGGGAAGAGGACTAGGTGGAGAAACCAACGGAGTAGCGGTTAGGAAAATTTTTATTTTTCCGTGTCCGCGTTAAGCGGAGTTGGTGTCTGTCCTAATAATCTGGTGATCTCGAGGGGACTCGAACCCCTGATACCGCCGTGAAAGGGCGGTGTCTTAACCGCTTGACCACGAGACCATAAATAAAAATCACACTTTCGACATGTGGCATTATAATATATTTATAATTTCTTGTCAAGCGTTTTTCCAATTTTTCTTTTTTTCGCTGACAAAAATTTTATGTAAGATGATTTTTTGTTATATTTATTTGAAAAATATTAAACTTTAAACATATTTCTTGCGATAACCACGGCATACACAACACAACTTTTCAATTTCTCTGCACAGGCGTCAAGCGTGGAGCAGGTGGAGGCGATGTCGTCAACCAAAAGCACTTTTTTGTTTTTAACGCTTTTGGTTGTGATGAAAACATCTTTAACATTCTCTCTTCTTTCTTTAAAGGTAAGAGACTATTGCTCTTTTGTGTCCTTTACCTTTTTAAGTAGTTCCACACATGGAATTTTTAATAGTTTTGAAAGTTCCTCGGCGAGAAGTTTTGAGTGATTGAAATATCGTTCTTCGTTTTTACTCATAGGCACAAAAGTTATAAGGTCGACATCGAGGTTGCGTAGAAGTTTAGATAAAATAAGGGCGTAACCTTTGGCTAAGTATTTTGAATTATCATATTTATAGTTTAATACACTTTTTTTGACAATCCCTTCATAGCGAAAAGGTGAAAAAAGTTTTTTAAAGTGTGGCGGATGTTTTTGGCAAGAATCACAAATTGTCGCTTCATTTTTTATCTCGTTTGAGCAAATTAGACATCGGTTTTCGGAGATAAAAGACAAGATTTTTTTTCAGTTTTCGCAATATGGTTTATCGCAAAAATTTGCTATATCGTTTCCACAAAATACGCATTTAAAATCGTTAGGAAAAATGTATTTGTTAAGAAAAATAGAAATTTTATTAAAAAAATTCCTATTTTTTTTGATTTTTTAATGATTTTTTGCTAATTTTTATTAATTTTTCCATTTTATTTTCTTTTTAATCTTTGTCTAACAACCTCATAGACAACAATTCCAGCACTGACACTTGCATTAAGTGAATTGACCGAACCAAATAGTGGAAGAGAGATAATCTTGTCGCAGTGAGATTTCACGCTTTCTCTTGTGCCTTTGCCTTCTGAACCGATGACGATACCGATAGGGCCGGTTAGATTTGTGGAATAGATATCATCACCGCCTATTTCCGCGCCATAGATCCAAAGTCCGTTTTCCTTTAACTCTTCCATGGCGTCTTTCAGGTTGGTGACACGCGCGATAAGCATATTAGAAATTGCGCCAGCGCTTGTTCGCGCCACCGTTTCGTTGACTTGACAGGAGCGCATCTTAGGAAGAATTATTCCATGCACGCCAGCACATTCGCAGGAGCGGATGATTGCGCCAAGGTTGTGTGGATCCTCTATGCCATCTAGTAGCACCACAAAGGCATCTTCGTTTTTAGATTTTGCCTTCGCAAGAATGTCACTCACTTCGCAGTATTCAAAGTCGACCGTTTCGGCGATATAACCTTGATGATGTGAAGTTTTTGAAATTCCATCAAGAGCCTTTTTAGGCATAAACTCCACTTTGATTTTAAATTGTTTTGCAAGCGAAATGACCTCATCCTTGCGATGTGCATAGTTCAAATCAACATATAGTTTGTTTATCGTTTTGCCATTTTTAATCGCTTCAACAACTTGATTTCTTCCTTCAATTAACATTTTTTCTCCTTTATTTTTCGATTTTTTCGCATTTTTCGCTAATTTTAGTTATTTTTTTAATTTTTATATGTTTTTTCGCCAGAAAATTTGTGTTGAAAAAATATTTTTAAAATTATAACATTTTTTGATAATTAAGACACTTATTATTCTTTCACCGAAAAATTCAAAATTTCGTCAAGTCTTTCCTTTTGTCCGCTTAAATATAGGTAGCCGATTAGTGCCTCAAAGGCGGTGGCTTTTTTGTATTCTTCTTCATCGTAGTTTTTGGCTTTGTGCTTCGATTTTGCGTTTCTTGCTCGCCTTACAATATCTTTTTCTTGCTCGGTTAAAAGTGGAGTGATTTTCTCTAGCACTTCCTTTTGGCGAGAGGCGTTACAAAACTTTTTCGCCAAATTGTGATAGTTATTCACCTTAGAATTTTCGCTATTTAAAAGCACATATTCTCGCACAAATTTTGTGTGCACCGCATCGCCGATAAAGGCAAGCGCAAGCGGGGATAATGTATCAATTTTTTCCATATTTTTCCTTTATTTTTATAATTATTTTAATATAATTATAATTAAATGAAAATAAATAAAATCAAAAAATCATAAATAATAATTAAAAAATTACTTTTTTTGCGATTTTTTTATATAATTTTAGTTATTTTTTGGTATATTTATTTTTTCTTTAGTATTTAAAGTGGAGTTAAATTCTAAGAGATAATTTTTCATTCTCAAAATTTTTATTAACTTTTCACTCTAAAAATTTTGTCAGTTATTGAATCTGAAAAGCACCACATCGCCGTCTTGCATCACATATTCCTTTCCTTCGATGCGAACCTTGCCCTTTTCTTTTGCTTTCAAAAATGAGCCTGCTTCCACAAGGTCATTGTAGGAGACAATCTCAGCCTTTATGAAGCCCTTTTCAAAATCGCTATGAATTTTTCCAGCAGCCTCAGGTGCTTTTGTGCCTTTTTTGATTGTCCACGCGCGCACCTCTTTTTCGCCAGCTGTCAAATAGCTCATTACCCCTAAAAGGTCATAGCTTGCGCTCACAAGTTTTTCAAGCCCGCTCGACTTGATGCCGAGTTCTTCCTTGAACATATCGCGCTCTTCCCTGTCAAGCCCAGCGAGTTCTTCCTCAATTTTTGTGCAAAGGACAATTACTTTTTCATGTTCCTTTTCGGCGATTTCCTTGACCACTTCAACATACTTGTTTGTTTCGCGTTGTAAATCATCCTCTCCGATGTTTGCCACATATATAACAGGCTTATTTGTGAGAAGGGCAAAATTTTTTAAAAGTTTCTCTTCGTCCTCGCTATAAGTTAAGGTTCTTGCTTGTCCGCCTTTTTCTAAACATTCTTTAATTCTAGAAAGCATGTTGACTGTGACAAGCAAACTTTTATCACCAGTTGTTTTGACAAGTTTAGAGTTTTTCTCCAAAAATTTGTCCACTTGCTCTAGGTCGGATAGGGCGAGTTCGGTTTCAATCGTTTCGATGTCGCGCTTTGGGTCAATACTGCCACTGACATGGATAATCTTGTCGTTTTCAAAACACCTGACAACATGCACAATCGCGTCAACTTCGCGGATATGGCTTAAAAACTTGTTGCCCAAGCCTTCGCCATGACTTGCGCCAGCAACTAGTCCTGCAATATCGACAAACTCAATGCTTGCTGGCGTGATTTTCTGCGTGTTATACATCTTGCCGAGCACTTCCAGCCTTTCATCTGGCACATCCACCACGCCGACGTTCGGTTCAATCGTGCAGAAAGGATAGTTGGCGCTCTCCGCACCAGCGCTAGTAATTGCATTAAACAAGGAGCTTTTCCCTACATTAGGAAGCCCCACGACACCCATTTTCATATTTTTTCTCCGTAATTTCGCTCTTAATTATATCAACTTTCCAAACAAATATCAAGAAATATTAATAAAAACATCGTATAAAAGGATAACATTAATAAAAACAAATCAGAATTTCAAAATTATAATGATAAAAACAGAGAATGTTCTCTGCTTTTATATTTGTTTGACTATCTAATTCTTTCAAGATTATTATCACGTCCGCGTTTGTTTCTTACATCATCTTTCAGTTCTTCAAAATAGTCGTGATATTCAGACTCTTCCGAGGCGTTTCCAGTTGCTATTTCACGTTCTTCAATCTCATTAATAATTGCGCTGGCGGCTTCTTGTTTGTTTTCTGTTCTGTCCATTTCATTGAGATCCTCATCAACTTTCTTTTCAAACATAACCGCTCTCTCATCGTTGAATATTTTTTTATCTTCGCCTAAATCTTGGCTTCTATACCACCCTTTGCGGAGTGGGGAGTTGCGATGACACGCTCAGCGTTTTTTCAGGCGGTGTATAACCAAATCTTTCTTTGGCTTCTTCTGTAAGTTTGTTAAATCCAGTGCCAAGTTCAGGTGCTGACATTCTCTTTACGTTGTTGATATTTAAGAATGCATAATCAAGCGCTTCCTTAAGTTCTTTACCTTGAAGTCCTTGTTCTGCAATTCTATCATATTCTTTAAGGACTTTGTCGGCAAATTCCTTCGCCTCTTCCTGTTGGGCTTTGATATAATCCTGCTCGGCTTGAACTGCGGCGCTTGTGGTGGAAGTTCTAAGATATTCGTCCACATTTTCTGTTAGCACTCTAGACGCGGTGTATGCTTCATCGCCTTTTTCTTTACGTCGAGTAGTCTGTTCTTCATAGTCTTTTTTAGATTTTTCAAAAATTTTATCAGAAAGTTTGTTATTTTGAGTTTGAATTTTCTTTAGTTCAGATATCTGATTGTCAATTGATTGTATAATGCCAGAGTTAGTTCGAATTGCTGACTTGCGTTGCTCTGCGGTTAAGATTGGCTTATCATTTTTGTGTGCCTCAGCCATTTTGTCGTTGATAAATATTGTTTTTGCAATCTCTCCTTTAAGAGCAAGGTCATTTATCTCTGCTTTAAGGGTTTTTAATGCTGTTTCGCTTGTAGTTCTTTCTTTGTCTAAATCAGCCAATCTGCCAACTGATTCTATATAATCAGTTATTTGTTGTTCTATCTTTTCGTCTGCAAATAGGTTATCAATTTTCTTTTTATAATCTGCTACCTGTTCTTCTAATTTCGTTTTTCTATCTAATAATGTTTTATATACCTCAGGTGCTAGTGACGAGTCTAATTTAATGGTTGCAAGTTCATTTGTTGCTTTTTTGCGTTCATCTGAATATTTTATATAATTTGCAACGCCAGATTCATTTGCTAACTCGGTTGCGATTTTTAACTTGTTTGTATAGGCTAAACTTGTCTTGTCAAACTGCTTTTGTGCGCTATCAAGGGCGACATTTTTTTTCTGCAATGCAGCCATGATGGTCACAAGGTCCGCTCTGTGAGCCGATATTCGACTGTCACTTGAAAGACTATAGTCTCTTTTCATGTTTCCTTCAAGGAACTCTAACTGCTTTTCTTGCTCTTCGGTCATATTTGTTTCGTCAGTTATGCCTAAAGAGAGTAAGGTGGCGAAATGAGTTTCATAGGCTCGCCTATCCGCTTTGCTCATCGTTTCAAGTTCATCAAGAGTTTTTGGGTTTTTAAGTTTGATATCTGGAAGAACATCCTCTCCGCTGTCTGCTGACATATAAAGTATGCCGTTTTGTTTTTGTAATTCACTTTTGCGTGTTTCAAGCATATTGATTCTAGCGTCTATCCCGGCATTCTCATTTTGCAAAGCGGCGATGCGCTGTTGATTTTTGTCGATGATTAGTCTTTCGTTTTCTTCTATCCTTTCACGCTTTAGTTCTTTCAGTTTTTCCTTGGCAAGTTTGGCGTTTGCTCGGTCAATGGCGTTAGATTTAGAAACTTGCACCCATTCCCATGGCTTTGTGAAAACGATGGTGCTTGTGGCAAAGGCGGCAATGACAAATGGTGCAAGGAAAGGTATGATCACGCTGAATGCCATAAGCACAACACCAACGCCTAAAATCCCGGTGCCTACCTTTGCGGCAATTTCGTTTGATTTTGCTTGTGCGTCTTTATCTAATTTGCCTATCTCTTTATTTTCGATAAACGGAATGTCAAGCGCACTTTTCTTCTTTGGAGTCTCAATCTCTTCCTCCTCCTGTGGAGCGGTAGGATTTCCTCCGCCATCAGCAGGGGTATTTTGATCATGAGCCGATTCTTGTTCAGTCTCATTTTGCTGTTCTTGTTGTTCAGGTTGTGGAGCAGGTTGCGGATCGACATCATCTCCAGTTCCGTCGGTGTCAACAAGTGATTGTTCGCCGTCGCCAGCAGGTTGCTGTGGGTTACCATTCATATCAACAGTGGCTTCGCTTTCAGAAACAAGGGTTGATTCTCCTATTTCGTCATTTTGATAATCATCACTATTGAGTGTGGCTTCGGAAGTGCCTTCGCTTTCAGAAACGAGATTAAAATCTTCAAATTTGGCGTTTTGATAATCAGCATTGTTGTTTTCAGTTAAATTTTGGGTGGTTGTTTCGCTTGAATTGTCTGCAGAATTTTCAGAAACGATTGTGCTATCGTCTGAATTATATGTGTTTTGCCAAGTGTTTTCGTAAGGCACGTTCATTTCTGCTTGTTCTTCAGTGTTTTCAGGTTGTGGCTCTGGTTCTATATTAGGCTCAGTCTCTTTTGCTTTATCCTTTCTAAGCACACTTTCGGCATCATCATGCCTTACAAAGCCAGCGCTGTCGTAGTTGTAAACCTCTGACGAAAAATCTTTATTATCCCATGCTTGAGCCACTCCATCATTATATGCTCTTCTTCCATACATTTTGTTTGAAAGGGTGGCGTTTGCTTCAAGTGAATTTTTGCTAAATGCTATTTTCTCATTAGTAGCCAATTTTTCCACAAAATCTTTTGCTGCATATGGAATTTCTACAACTCTTGAATTAGCAGGTTCATTTGGAAGTGTTACTAAACTTCTATCTTTAATTGTGAAAAAGATGTGTTTATCATCTGTTATATTGATGCCGTTTAGTTCATAAAATCTGCCAGCATGTTCATTATTTGTTCTATTTTCAATAATTGATAGATAGACATACGGCTTGCCATCTATTTCCATAAATTCCATAGGGCGTCGCGCTCGCCTTTTTATTGTTCGCCCATTCACTACTTCGGTTTGCTCGAACTGATAATTTTCGGTTGTGAGTTTAATTCTGCCATTTGCTAAACTTGTTTTGCCAGATATACTAGAGATGGCGGTGTTATTAATTGAAACCATTCGAAGCAAACTTTGCATGGTTGACGAGTCAAGTTTCATATCTTTGCCTAAGATACAGCCTTTATCCGATTTTTCTGCGCTTAGTTCATTTGCGAGTGCTATATCCAAAAACTTTTCGTCAATTTCAATATCGAAAGGAGTATCATTTTTAAATATAACATTATTGTCATCAGTTTTCATTTGAAAACCATATGCGGAAAAAAGAAACCCTAAATTTTTATCTTGAGCATTTTTACGCGAACTTTTGCCTAAGCCTTTAACCTGGATATCCATCTTTTTGTCAAGGCAAAGGGTTTCGATGGGTATCTTCTTAATGTCGACATTTTCTTTGAATAATAAGGTCCAAGCGAGATTTGTTTCGTGAATTTCTAAGAAGATTTTGCCTTCCTCTGTGTAAAAAGTGGCGATATCATTACCATTTGTTGTTATTTTAATAAGAGTTGAGTTTTTAGAATCGTTCGTTGTATAATTCGACACTGCTACTTTTTGAAATTTTGTTTCGCCTGGAAAATTTGGCAAACTGATATTTTGGCTTGTGAAATTTGCGGTGCCACGACCATTACTATACGTGTTTGTTTCACCCTTGTTCCTTGTCATTTTACCTTTCAAAGCGTCTTTTTTCTCTTCTGGCATTTCATAACCTCCAAAATTGATTTCTATTATTATACCACACATTGTAGTATTTGTCAAATTTTGACTAAAAAATATATTTTCATGGACTTTTCTATTATAAAGATAGATAATTGGCAAAAATTTAAAATAAAATTGTTGTGTTTTTTCCTTTTTTTTGCTAAAATGGATATGATTTTTAAGGAAATATCCGCGTTTTGCATGTTTTTTGCGAGTTTGACGGCAACAAAGAGTCTTTGTGCCTAAATATTTGCAAATTTGCAAATGAGTGGAATTTTAGGAGAGATTATGGGACTTTTTGGAAGTGAGAATAAATCACAGGTTAAAAAATTAAAGAAGATTGCCGACAAGGTGGTGGCACTTGAGGATAAATATCGTTCTTTTTCCGACGAAGCGCTAAGAAATTGCACAACCGACTTTAAAGCGCGCTACAAAAGCGGCGAAAGTTTGCTTAATCTGCTTCCTGAGGCGTTTGCGGTTATGCGTGAGGCGTCGGACAGGGTTTTAAAGATGCGCCATTTCTATGTGCAGATTTTGGGCGGAATTGCGCTCCACCAAGGGCGTATTGCCGAGATGGCAACTGGTGAAGGTAAAACGCTTGTGGCGACCTTGCCTGCATATCTCAACGCGCTGACCGGCGAAGGCGTGCATGTTGTCACAGTCAATGAATACCTTGCCAAGCGTGACGCCGAGTGGATGGGCAAGGTTTACCGCTTTTTAGGACTCACGGTCGGCATTGCGGTTTCCGGCATGCAGGAAGCGGACAAGCGGAAGGCGTATGCGTGCGACATAACCTACTGCACAAACAACGAACTTGGCTTTGACTATCTTCGTGACAATATGGCAATCAACAAGGCTCAGCGTGTGCAACGCGGACACAGTTTTGCCATTGTCGACGAAGTGGACTCAATTTTGATTGACGAGGCGCGAACTCCGCTCATCATTTCTGGGCGCGGAATGAAGTCGAGCGAGCAGTATATTTCCGCTCAAAAGTTCGCCAAAACCTTGAAGCCAGAAGACTATGAGAAGGACGAAAAGACAAAGGCTATTAACCTTACAGAAAGCGGTGTGGAGAAGGCGGAGAGATATTTCAAACTTGACAACCTTTCCGATGTCGACAACCTTGACTTAAACCACCACATCAACAATGCCTTAAAGGCGAATTTCATCATGTTTAAGGACGAAAACTACATTGTCAAAGACGGCGAAGTTGTCATTGTCGATGAGTTTACAGGGCGTTTAATGCCGGGCAGACGCTATAACGATGGTTTACATCAGGCAATCGAAGCAAAGGAAGGTGTGGAGATTAAGGACGAAAACAAAACCCTTGCCACTATCACTTTCCAAAACTATTTTAGGCTCTATAACAAACTCTCTGGCATGACTGGAACGGCAAAGACGGAAGAGGGCGAATTTAGGGCGATATACAAACTTGACGTTGTGACAATCCCACCAAACCTTCCAAACATTCGTAAGGACGAGCCAGACATCATCTTCTCCACTGAGCGCGGAAAGATTAAGGCGATTGTGGAAGAGATTAAGCGTCGACACGAAGTCGGGCAACCTATCCTTATCGGCACAATCACGATTGAAAAGAGTGAACTTATCTCAAAGGCGCTTAAAGAAGCGAAGATTAAACACACCGTTTTGAACGCTAAAAATCACGAAATGGAAAGCCAAATTGTCGCACAGGCGGGCAGAAAGGGCGCGGTTACCATTGCCACCAACATGGCAGGACGTGGAACGGACATCCTCCTTGGCGGTAACCCTGAATTTATGGCGAAAAAGAAGATGAAAGACGAGAACTTCTCCGACGAGCAAATCTCCTACGCCACTGCTTTCAACACCGTTGACGATAAGGAACTTGAAAGGGCGAGAGCGCGCTATCAAGAGTTATTCGAGGAGTATAAAAAGGTGACAGACTCCGAGAAGGAAGAAGTAAAATCCTTGGGCGGACTTCACATCATCGGCACCGAGCGTCACGAGTCAAGACGTATCGACAACCAGTTGCGTGGACGCGCTTCGCGTCAAGGTGACCCTGGCTCAAGCGTGTTCTTTATCTCCTTTGAAGATGACCTCATAAGGCGTTTTGCAGGTGATAAATTTAAGAAACTTGCATCTTTCTTCCGTTTGGAAGAGGACACACCTATTCAACTTAAAATAATGTCGAAACAGATTGAAAATGCTCAGAAAAAGATTGAAATGCAGAACTTTGCCATCCGTAAAACCGTGCTTCAATTCGACGATGTGCTGAACGCGCAAAGAGAGATTATCTATAACCAAAGAAATCGTGTGCTTGACGGACAGAGCGTGCATGAAGAGATTATGAATATGTTTCCACACCTTGTTTCCACCATTGTCAATCGCTGTGTGGACGCGGAGAAGCCATATTTTGACTGGGACTACGCGAAAATCAATAAGGAAGTGGAGAACGGACTTTTAGAGAAGGGCAAGAATGCGATAACCGAAGAACTTTGCGAAGGATTCGACATCGATGACTTCAACGAAAAACTTTTGGAAATGGTCAAAGACCGCTACCTTAAGAAGATTGAAGAAGTCAAAAAAATCGGCGCGAATTTCGACGAAATTGAGAAGTTTATTCTTCTAAAGGTTGTCGACACCAACTGGACAAACCATATCGACGACATGCAGATTATGAAAAATGAGATTTTTGCACGTGGCTTTGGTAATCAAGACCCTGTGCTTGCGTATAAGAAAGACGGATACGAGATGTTCGACAAAATGGTGGACAGAATTCGAGAAACCACCTGCTTGCTTCTTCTCAACACCAATGTTGAGATAAGGCGTAGAGAGCCAAGCCCGCGCGTCAATATGAAAAACACAGAAGCAAAGACCTATGACCCGCAAAAAGACAATCAAACGCAAGAGCGTAAAATTCAAAAGACGGTTGTCAACACCGAGCGCAAGGTGGGCAGAAATGACCCTTGTCCATGCGGAAGCGGAAAGAAATACAAAAACTGCCACGGAAGAGAACAATAAAAGTGGATATGGTTTTTAAAAGCAAAAATTGTTAAATGACAAATAAAAATGTTATTTTTTGCAAAAAGATAGTGAAAATATTTGACTTCACTATCTTTTTCCATTGGTATAAGCATAGAGATAAATCTTAGCATTTTTTAAAAATTGCCTATTGACAAGCGCTTTGGTGTGTGCTAAAATTTCCACAAGGAGAAAAATTATGAAAAGTGTGGAAGAGGCTGCGAAATTTTTATTGGATATTCTTGATGGAACATCCGAGAGAATTGGGAGTGAAGTTAAATTTGCTGAAATAGACGATGAAATAACCGAACTTAACGATTGTGTAAATGATATACTTGCAAAACTAGATTCTGATGAAGTTAAAAATGATTTGGAAGAGGTTTTTAAATTAGGTATTCAAGCAGCAATAATCAAAAAACAAATCAGGGCTCTTAAAAATGAGAAGGAAAGAACGCAAACTTATCTAACTGAGTCGTTAGCAAAGCGTGCGTTTATCACACCTGAAAAAAGAAAGGAACTTGAGAAAGATTTTGTGGAATATATCACAGAAAGAATGAAGAAATTTGACGGACAATGCGTGTATATGGCCACGGATGAAAATGGCGTGGCACACTATGAGTTAGGAGTCTTTCTCTATCAGCATGGTATAAATAATGACGGCTTTGAAAACTCCCTTCTTCCACATAATGTTGAAATGTGGATAACGTCAAATGGTGTGGATGTTCGCTTAGATGGGTATGGTAATGGTATACGAATATATGACGCGAAAAGAGATGTAGAGATAAAGCGTGACGAGAAAAACTAGTCTAAAATAGGCTAGTTTTTTTGTTTTAGTAAATTTATGAAAATTTAAACAGCAAAACCATTCAATGCGCGATAGTGGTAATGTTTCTATTTAAATATTTTATATTATTGTATCAAATTTTTCACACCACTATATTAAAATATATAAAAAATATAAAGATTATCGCTTGACAAATTTGAAAGATTGTGATAAATTATAGGGAGCAGTATAGTACTGTCCTTGTTTTTGGCATTGACCAAAAACCATTTAGTCCAAAAGGAGGTAGAAAGATGAATAAGTATGAACTTATGTTTATCATCTCATCAAAGGTGAGCGAAGAAAAGCGCGAAGAACTTATTAACAAGTTCAAAGCCTATGTTGAAGCCCACAAAGGAACTGTTGATGGTGTTGATAAAATTGGCATGAAAAAGTTTGCTTATCCAATCGACTTCACAAATGAAGGCTACTATGTTATCTTCAACATGAACATGGAGCCAAGCGAAGTTGAGGCGATGAATAAACTTATGACAATCACCGAAGGTATTGTTCGTCAAATGTTTGTTAGAAAATAGGAGAAAAATATGAATAAGGTTATACTAATTGGAAACTTAACAAGAGACCCAGAACTCTCAACCACAAATGGTGGCGTTTCAGTTTGCCGATTTTCACTTGCTGTGACAAGAAGATTTGCAAATTCAGACGGCGAAAGAGAGGCAGATTTCTTAAACATCGTTGTTTGGAGAAATCAAGCGGAGAATTGCGCTAAGTTTTTAAAGAAAGGTTCAAAGTGTGCAGTGGTTGGAAGAATTCAAACCTCAAGTTATGAAACTCCAGAAGGTGCAAGACGCTACACAACCGACATCGTTGCCGACGAAGTGGAATTTATCACATCGGGCTCAAGAATGGGCGACAGCGATGGCGACACAATGATGCCAAGCGAACCAAAACGCGAAACACAAAAACAAACTGCCGAACTTGAAGAGATTGAAGACGACAGTTTACCATTTTAAAATTTATTAAAAGGAGTAAAAAATGAGCGAAGTTAAAACCGAAGAGAAGGTTGTCACAAAAAAATATCGTAAGCCATCAAAGAAGAAAGTTTGTGCTTTCTGCGTGGCTGGCGAAAAGACAATCGACTATAAAGATGTTGCAAAAATAAGAAAATATGTCACAGAAAAGGGAAAGATTTTGCCAAGACGTCAAACAGGTGTTTGCTCTTATCATCAAAGAGAACTTGCAAACGCCATTAAGAGAGCAAGAAACATGGCACTTCTTCCATACCTTGGTGACTAAAAGGAGAAGAATATGAAAGAGAAAATACATCCAGACTATCACGAAGTTACCGTGACTTGTGCATGCGGAAACACTTTCAAGACTGGTTCTTGTGTTAAGGGCGATACTCTTAAAATCGACATCTGCAACAAGTGCCACCCATTCTTCACAGGTAAGAAGAAAGTGGTTGACGCCAGCGGTAACGTTGAAAAGTTCAACAAGAAATACAATAGACAATCAAACTAAGAAAGTTTTGTTATTTTTAAATTTCAAAAATCTCTATCCGAATATGCGATAGAGTTTTTTTGTGATTTATTAATTTTTAAGGCAAGATAATTTATTGACAATGGTATTAATAAATTTTTCTAAAAATTTTAAAGATTTCTTATTGACAACATAAACTTATAGTGATAAACTATAAATATATTGGAGGTATTATGGCAAAGGTAAAATATGTGAATTTATTGCTTAGGAGACAAACAGAAGAGCGAATTAATCGAGGTCTAAATATTGCAAAATATGGCGACACAGTTGTGGTTGCAAGACCATGCAGAGATGGTGACAAAAAGGGATACAACTTGCTCACATTGGACCTTAACGAAAGTGTTGGGCACTTTTTTGTGGAATTGCCAAGTTTTCAAGATTTTGTGGGCGAAAATAAAACGATGCTGTCGTTTGGCGAGGTCACCAAAGAGTTCTATTGCGTGGAAGATTTTAGAGAGGACGCAAAACCTATCATGCGTAAAGCGACTTTAACGCCTACTGATGCGTTTAAAGACCTAATGATAAACGCATATCGCGCAAAGAAGATGTCATTTTCAAGAAAATATCCAGAGAATGCAACCTATGAACTGATTGCCACTGACGGACAACATCTGCTTGTGAAATTGGGCGATGAGTATACATTTTTGCCGTATCCATATTGCGATATGAAAAATTGGAAGCTGGAAAAGGCAGAAAAGAAGAGCAAGGCAGAACTCAAAAAGGCTGTAGACAACGAAATAGATAACGCTTGCGAGAAGGTATGCGAAAGATTTAGCGAACATTTTTATTTTGGAGCGTCAACCGTATCGCAACGAGCAAACTTTACACGAGCAAACTTGCAAGGCGTAAAGAAATCTCAAGAAAAGGTTTTGGAAACAAAATAAATTATTTTAAAATAATAAGAGACAAAAAAGCAAAATAAAAAAACGTATTAAAATATTAGTGTGTAAGTAATTGATATTAGAATATATAACAATATTTTAATGCACAATATGTTTATACAAACAAAGTAAGTCAAAATCAATTATATAGTTCGTAATAAAATAAAACCACCTATAAATCGCACCAAAAATGCGGAAATTTATAGGTGATTTTTTGTTTTTAGTTGACATTTTTTGGTTTTGTGGTTATAATACATCTATAAATCACAACAAATAAGTGGAGATTTAGAGGTGGTTATGATAAAAAGAGATAGATATTTAGACAAAATCAAAAGAAATATGTGGAATGGGGACATAAAGGTGATAACTGGCATAAGAAGATGCGGAAAGTCGGTTTTGCTTTTCGATTTATTCTATGACTATCTCATCTCACAGGGCATTAAGGAAGAAGAGATAATCAAAATTCAACTCGACCAACGAAAATTTTATCAATTTAGAAACCCTATCACGCTTTGCGAGTATGTGGAGAGTATTGTTGCAAAAAATTCAGAGAAAAAGTTTTACCTTTTCATCGACGAAGTGCAGTTCACCACCAAGGTTAAGGATGAGAAGAATGGAGGTGTCGAGGTCACGATATATGACATGCTCAACGAACTTAAAGCCTACAAAAATTTGGATGTCTATGTGACAGGAAGCAATTCAAAGATGTTGTCAAAGGATATAGCCACAGAGTTTAGAGGTAGAGCGACGCAAATTCATGTTTTTCCGCTCTCTTTCAGCGAGTTTCATTCCTATCACAACAACGATGAGCAAAAAGATTTGGAAGAATACATGCTCTATGGTGGCATGCCTCACATCGTGCAAATACAGAATGAAGAAGATAAGAAAAATTATCTAAAAAATCTGTATGATGAGTTATATATCAAAGACATCATTGAGCGAAATGGCGTGCAAAAGGAAGAACTTTTAAACGAGATTTTAAACTATCTTTCTTCGCAAATCGGCTCGCTGACCAATCCAACCAACATCGCAAACGCTCTTTCAAGTAAGAAGAAAGAAAAGATAAATAACAACCTTGTCTCAAACTATATAAAACATATGGAAGATGCCTTTTTAATCAACGAGGCGGATAGGTATGATGTCAAGGGGAAAACATACCTAAATAGTCCAAAAAAATACTATTTCACCGATATAGGCTTGCGAAACTCAAGGCTAAACTATCGCCAATTCGATGCAGGCTATATCATGGAAAATATCATCTACAACGAGTTATTGATGAGAGGCTATTCGGTTGATGTTGGCGTTGTAACCGATAGAACTGGCGGACTTACGCAGAGTAGAGAGATAGATTTTGTGGTCAACAGCACCGACAAAAGAGTGTATATCCAATCAGCCTTGCAACTTACTGACAGCAAAAAGGCGGAAATGGAGGCGCTTCCACTTTCGCTCACCAAAGACTTTTTCAAAAAAATCATCATCCGCACCGACATACCACGCACCTATTACGACGATAACGGCATTTTACACCTTAAACTTTTGGACTTTTTACTAGATAGGCACGAATTATTTTAAAAAAGCGGATAAAACAAAATGTGTGTTAAAATATCAGCGCGTGAAAATATTTGGATGTAAATAATTAATATAAGTAAATAAAAATCTTGTATATTTATATGAAATAATACATCAATATCAATTTAATAGTTTATAAAACCACCTATAAAACACAACAAAAATGCGGAGATTTATAGGTGATTTTTTGTTGTGATTTTATATTTGTAAATTTTCTTCGTGAAATAGTGGACTGTCAAGAAATTCGCTGACTGTCATATCAAAACCACCAGCGATTTTAATTGTTGTTGAAAGTAAGTTATCTTTTATAGTTTCGTGTATGATATTTTTCAAAGTTGAATGAGAAATACCGCTATTCATAGCGAGGCGATACTGCGTCATATTTTTCTCTCTCAATAATTCTGAAATTCTTAATGCAACCGCTCTATTGATTGAATTCATTTTTAACTCACTTTAATTGTTTCATAACGCTCACAACAACTTCTTTCCCTTCGTTTGAAAGATTATTAAACATATCAAGCATTTGTTTGTCATTTTCGTTATAATTTGCGCCAAGATAGAAAAAGTCTTGTGGAGTTATGCCAACAAGTGCCATAAAGTCAAGCAAGGTGCTGACTTTAAGTTCCACACTTTTGTTCAAAATTCTTTTCATGAATTGCTCGCTATATCCAAGGTCTAAACTTGTTGCTCTTGCAGAAAGATTAGCCTTATTCATGAAATAGCCGATACGATTTAACACTTCGTCATAGTCGATATTTTTATTCATTTCACATTTCCTTTTATTCAACGATTAAATCTTTGCTTTCAAATATAGGGTCATCGAAAAATTCTTTTATCGTCATACCAAAGGCGCGAATAATTAAAACCAAGGTTGTTAAATTACAACTCTTGTATCGACAATTTAGAAAAGAATTCATAGTGCCATGTGTAACGCCTGAAATTTGTTCAAGTTTGTATTGTGACATTTTTCTTTCATGTAAAATGTTTTTTATTTTTGTTGAAATTGCTTCGCTCAATATCATATTTATTCCTTATTCTAAATCTATATTTCTAAAATCAAACAAAGGACTATCAAAAAATTCAGCAAGCGATAGACCTAACGCTCTTATAATCAACGCCATATTTTTAAAGTTAGGCGTCTTATATTTACAATTTAAAATTGCAGACATTGTGCTATGATAAATGCCCGTGATTTGCTAAAGTCTATATTGCGTCATCTTTTTAGATTTCAATATCTCTTTAACTCTTTTTGAAAAAGCCTCGTTTAATTCCATAATTACATCCTTTAATCATCGACTTTTTCAAATATAGGAGCATCAAAAAATTCTTTAAGTGAAATTCCTAATGTAGAAGCGATTTGATAAATAGTGTTTGTTCCAACATTATTCTTTTTCGCATTTACAACAGCAGAAATTGTTGAACGAGGAATACCGCCTTCTTTAAACAAATAATAATTAGATAAATCTCTTTCATTTAACAATTCTTTAACTCTTATTGCTATTGCTTCGCTCAATTTCATAATCTTTCCTCCTACATGTGAATTATTGCGTTCACTGAAAGGAATTATAAAATTTCTTTTTTTAAATATAGTTTACTATCGTAAACGCTTTGATTTTTTATTTTAATTTGCTACAATAAAACAAAGTTTACTAAAGTAAACTAATTAAAAAGGAGAAAAATTATGAAATTTAAAGTTAGAACAGAAATATTTGATGATTTTGAAGAGAAACATCCAACAAAACATCCTATTAGGATTTGTTTGGAGTGTGGTATTAAATTAATTACATATACAAAATTAAAAGATAATAATCTGAATGTTGATTTTTTCGAGATGTGTAAACTTTTTGATTACTTAGGTGTGAAAGCGGAAGATGTTATAGACTTGGTGCCTGAGAATAAAGAAGATAGGGAGTATTTAGAAGAAATAGACAAAATAAAATATCTAAAAGAGCATGGCATTTTAATTTTTGAACGCAAGCCTCCTGAATTTCCTACTGTGTGAGATATTTATATAATATATATAGTAAATTACTATAATTATATCATATTTAAAAAGTTGGGTAAAGTTAAAGTGGTTTTGATTAGAGTAACAATATTACACTCTAATAACAATCCACAACTCTTCACTGAACGCGTCTAGCGTTCCTTCACTGGAAGGCTATGCCTTCCCTTCACTATTCACTCTTGCGTCGCAAACTGCACTTCATTTCGTCTTTTGTCTTTCGCCAAAAGTCTTACCATTCGTTTGTTTGCTCCTTCAGCGACCAAACGAAAATCGCACTTCGTTGGCGATTTTGTCGCTACTTAAAGTGGTTTTGATTATATAACTTTCTAAAATATCCACTACATTTTCTCAAAAATCTTTAAATTTTTCTCTACCGCTGGCAAAAATTTAGACAAATTTGGAGCGTATTCGGCAAAATTTTTAGAAAGTTGAAAAAAATTTTTCACTTTTTTTGACGAAAATTTGGTTATTTTTAGGGCTATTTTGCGAACACACGGAAAGACGCCTAAGATTTTAAAAAAAATCAAAAAAATTTTTTAAAAAAAGTTAAATTTTTTTTGAAAAAGTGTTGACAATCTTTTTTCATATGTGTTAGAATACGAATGCTGACGCAGGGAAAGGTTACTGATGTAACTGTCAGCGATAGTTCTTTGACAACTACATAATTAGAAGACAAATATGTATACGAGTTAATTTAAATTAATTGTAATACGAATATTTGCATACTCAAAATAGTCGAGTAATGTTATCGAAAGATAACAAGCGAAAATGCTAAGAAATCCAATCTTATATGATTAAGCTACAAAGAGCATATAGGGAATGCCTT
>CALWEZ010000024.1 GCA_944377455.1 uncultured Clostridia bacterium | reverse complement strand
CAAAATTTTTTAAAATGGTGGGCCTTCACGGACTCGAACCGCGGACCGACCGGTTATGAGCCGGTTGCTCTAACCAACTGAGCTAAAGGCCCTAAGGAAATTTCCCTAGCAAAGTGTTGTGGTCGGGGTGGAGGGTCTCGAACCCCCGACCTCACGGTCCCAAACCGCGCGCTCTACCAACTGAGCCACACCCCGGTAAACAACACTTGCTCTGTTATTGTATGATAATTTTGGAAAAATGTCAAGAAAAAACGCAAAAAAAATTATATTTTCTTCAAAATTTGCCTTTAGATAAAATAAGCCAGTTTGCACTGACTAAGTTGTTCATATGTTATTAAAATAAATTACGCAATTTCCATTTTGCATTTCATCCTGACAACTTCTTTTTAAGAGTTTCAAGTATTTTGTTTTCAAGGCGACTGACCTGCACCTGCGACACGCCAAGTTCCTTTGCAATCTCACTTTGAGTTTTGTCGTGAAAATATCGCATAAGGATGATTTTTTTATCCCTATCATCAAGTTTTTCCACCACTTCTTTAAGCGCAAGGTTGTCGATAAAGTTAGTACCACCCGTTTCTCCGTCATATCGGTCAATCATGGTAAGCCCTTCTTCTTCGCCATCTTCATACGGCGCAAAGAGAGAAACCGGCATTTTGGCGGAGTCCATCACAAGCACAACATCCTGCTCGGTGATGTTGAACGCCCTTGCAATCTCGGCAATGGTCGGACGCCTATTGTTGAGCGCAAAAAACTCGTCAAGATACTTATTGACCTTTAAATTCAATGTTTTAATCGCGCGCGAAACCTTAACCGCTCCGTCGTCACGCATAAAGCGCTTGATTTCCCCTATCACCATCGGCACAACATAGGTGGAGAATTTGACGTTATACGAGCAGTCAAAATTATTTATCGCCTTCAAAAAGCCTAAACAGCCAAGTTGATAGAGGTCATCGTTCTCTATGCCCTTATCACGAAACCACTTAACCACACTTTTGATAAGTGGAGAATTTTCCTTAACAAGCCGTTCCTTTGCATCAAGATTGCCGTTTTGCGCTTCTTTAATTAAAGATATTGTCTCTTCCTGGCTTAGCATCCCACTTCGCTCATGGTGTTGATGATTTTTTTGGTCATTCTAACCATTGTGCCGAAAGAATTTGAGATAACTTCCACGCTGTCCATAAAACTTTCCATAACAGTGAAGCCCATGCCAGAACGCTCTTCGCTCGGCTTCGATGTATAGAAAGGTTCGCGCGCCTTTTCAATGTCCTTTATGCCCACGCCCTTATCTGTCACGGTTATGCTTATCATGTCATCCTCAAGTTCACATCTAAGCGTGATGTCGCCCTTCACCGCGGTTGGATAGGCATGCACAACGCAGTTTGTCACCGCCTCGCTGACAGCGGTCTTGATGTCGGTTATCTCATCAACAGACGGATTCAACTGCACGCAAAACGACGCCACGCAAACTCTGGCGAAGCCTTCGTTCACCGAAAGCGCTTTGAAGGTCACTTCCATAAAATTTGAATATTTCATACTCACTCCTTAAACAATTTTTGGCATGATTTCATACAGCCCTGTCATTTTAAAAATCTTTTCCGCATGACTCGACGGATTGCAAATATAGATTGGAATATTTTTATCTTTCATCTTTTTATAGCGCCCGATAAGCACTCCTATGCCTGTGGAGTCCATGAACGAAAGTTCGCTTAAATCGATGACAATCTTTTGAAAATTCGGCTTTAAAAAGAGTTCGTCAAGCGTCAGTTTTGTGTAGTTCGCCGAATGTTCGTCAAGTTCGCCACAGAGCAAAACATAGAGAGTGTTATTAGATATGCGACTTTTAATTTGCATACTTTCCTCCTCACGATAGGATGATAGCACACGAAAAATAATAAAATTTGACAGCCTTTATCGAAAAAAGACTGTTTTTGAAGAACGAAAATCTAAGCAAAAAATTTATTTTTTAGAAAAATGCGAAATTTTTTCATTAAAATTCAAAATAATTTTGTAAAAATGTTAATTTAATGCTATAATGAATAAGATATTTTAAAAAGGATTTATATAATATGGCTAGAAAAACGGATATAATTGTTGTCACCGACCCAGGCGTTGACGACGCCATCGCCCTTATGTATGGCATCTTTTCTGACGAATTTAACATCAAACTTCTTTGTGTTGCTGGCGGAAATGGACCTATTGAAAACGCCACGAATAACGCGCTTTTTTTAATGGAACTCTTTAAGTATGATGTGCCTGTTGCAGTTGGGCTTGACCACCCATTAAAGCGTGAAGCGGTTTTCGCCACCAAAGCGCAAGGCAAAGGTGGACTTGGCGGATACAAAGTTAAAGCCAAAAAATTACAAACAAAACCTATTATAGCCTCAGCCTGCGATGCGATGTTCGAAACACTTAAAAAGAGCAGAAAAAAGATGTCGATTATTGCAATCGGTCCTATGACAAGCGTTGCCGAGATGCTTTTAAAATATCCAGACAGCACAAAATATATCAAAGAAGTCATCTTTATGGGCGGAACAAAGGAAAAGATTTACGGTAGACCTTACCGCGAATTTAACATAAGTTTTGACCCTGAGTGCGTTGACGTTGTCATCAAAAGTGGTGTGCCTCTTGTTATGGTGCCTATGGAACTAGGTCATTTCGCCTATCTCAACAGAGACGACATAAAACATGTGAAGCATATCAACAAAATCGGCAAACTTTTCGCCAAGATGTTCACAAAATACCGCGACTTTCATGTTGGTAGTCATGGCGCTGCGGTGCACGATGTTTGCGCGTTCTACTATCTCACTCACCCAGAAAACATGAAATTTGAAAAAGGACATGTTGAACTGAAATATTATAAAGACGAAAAGGAAGAATTTGGCTACATCGACACCTGCTACGATAAAGAGCCAAACGCCACAATATGTGTGGATATGGACATCCTTAAATTCAAATACGACCTTTTCGACGCCTTTGAAGAAACCGAAAGAGTTTTGGAGAATAAGAAAAAATAATCACGGATATTCCGTGAATATTTTTTTATAATTTTAAATTGATGTTTTATTTCATCTTTTCGTCGTGCTCTTTTTTATACTTGCAACCAAGGTCAAGCATACCCCTTGAAATGATTGGCGAAATGATAAGCCAGATTGCAGCAAGCATGATAAGAATGTAGATTATGATTGAGCCCGCATTTCTGCCCATGCACATCCAGTTGACCAAATCAAAGTTAAAAATGCCAACAAGTCCCCAGTTAAGCCCACCGATGATTGTCAAGATGTAGGCTATATAGTTTGCAATAATCATATTTTCTCCTCCCTTAGCCATAGTTTTTGCAAAGGCAAGAAAAATATTCTTTTTGCTTAAAATTTAAAAACTATTTTTAAAAAAACATGAAAAAGAACATTAATATTTATTAAAATTTTTTTATTTAAATAATTTTCAAACGGAAATAAATACAACTTTTTAATAAAAATCATTTTAAATAAATTTTAAAATTTATATGTTAAAATTTCACATTTTCTCAAAAATTCAAATTTTTTGCCTATTTTTTTGATATTTTTTTGAAAAAAGTGCATTTTTTATGTTTTTTATTTAAAACTTAATAACCATATCTATCTGTGCTGGAGTCACGCCAATTTTCATCCACCTTCACAAAAAGGTGCAACACAACCTGCTTGTCAAAAAGGCGCTCAGCATACTCTCTTGCCCTTATCCCTAGTTCCTTGATAAGCGCGCCCTTTTTGCCGATGACAATGCCCTTGTGTCTTTCCTTTTCAACAATGATGGAAATATCCAAAAAGACCTTGTCCTTTTGCTCGTTCATGCTGTCCACCACAACAGCAACACCATGCGGAATTTCGTTATCAATCTTCTCGAGTAGCAGTCCGCGAATATGCTCGCAGATTAAAAAGTTAATGCTCTTGTCGGTGTATTCATCTTCGCCATAAATCATATTGTTTTCCGGCAAAAGTTCCACAATTTTTGAAATAAGATTATCGATGTTGATGTTTTCTTGCACCGAGATTTTGATGTCAGCATCGATGTCTGCCACAAGTTTTTTGTCAACTTTGTTTAAAACAACAATAAGTTTTTCCGCCTTACCACTAAGCATCCTTATGTAATCGCGCTCTTCATCATCCACATCTTTTGAAGCGTCAATAAGATAGACAACAACATCGGCGGTCGAAAGTGCCGAGCGAACATTCTTCATCATAAACCTATCAAGTTTATTTTTGCTGTGGTGAATACCCGGCGTGTCAATAAAGATAATTTGATATCCTTCGCCATTTGCAATACCCAATATGTTGTTACGCGTGGTCTGCTGGCGTTTCGTGACAATGGCAACATCTTCGCCCACAATTCGATTTATTAAACTGCTTTTGCCAGCATTTGGTCGACCTAAAACTGCCACATATCCGCACTTCATAGGTTTACCTCGGCAAGAATTTTGTCTTGAAGTTTATTCATAATCTTTTCATCTTCTTTTTTTATGTGGTCAAAGCCCATAAGGTGCAAAAAGCCATGAAGCGCCAAAAAGCACACTTCTCTCTTTAACGAATGTTCATATTCTCTCGCCTGCTTTTTTGCCACATTTTTGGAAATCACAATGTCGCCTAAAAAGAGCATGTTTGTGTCAAAGTCGGCAAATTTTCTAAATTTTTTAAGTTTTTCATTTGGCTGTTTGTTTAGGTTTGGAAAGGAAAGCACATCCGTGACCTTGTCGATGTTCCTAAACTCCTTGTTAAGTCTTTGAATTTCCACGTCGCTCACAAAATTTATTGAAAGATAGACATTTTCGTAATCTTCCTTTAGATACTTTTCGCTCGCCTTAATAAGTTTTAATATCGTTCGTTTATAAAGCCCGATTTTACCTTCAATCTTCATAAGTTCCCACCTTTATCTCTTCCACAATGCAGTAGTTTAAAACCGTGTAGGTCTCAAACGGCTCCACTGTGTAATATTCATCCACTATTATATCACAATCGCCGGCATTTATCAACGCTTTTTCCCTAGCTTCTTTAAGTAACCTATCTTTTGCCTCGCCAAAAGTCTCATGAATATGTTTCTCTTCAAGTTCGTAGTATGTCGTTCGCCTAATCTTAAACGGAAGAAGATTGTTGTCTATTAAATCGCGCTCTTCTACAACTTTTTCGTAAAGCGCGTCGTCCATAGAGTTTTCATTGACATATATCGGCAAGTTGAAAAGGAGAATTTCGGTTGTCTCCACGCTATTTCCCGTTCGCACAGTCTCCACCCTGTTGTCAAAGTGCGTGACAGACGATGTGTGGTAGACTTCCATGATAATCTCGGCTTTCGCAATAATCGGTTTTTGCGTTCCGTTGTCGTCGTAATAAGGATAGACCAGTACATCGCCGACTTTGACATAGTCGCCAGTCTGCACCGCCATAGTTCCAGATATTAAATTTATTCCAGTAACTTTCCCGTCATATTCACTTATGATAGGCTCAAACTCGCCATAAATTTCCTCTGGCAAAAGTTTTTCTTTAATATTGACAATTAAAGTTTGTCCGCGAACAATCACAGATACAAAACTAATTTCCTCATATTCTTCATATAGCGCACCCTCTACACTTTTTGTATTTAACTTATATTTATTTTTAGTAAAATTGTCCTTTATAAAACTAACAACTTCGGTTTTTGATAAATTTTCTTCGCCCAAAATTTTATATTGCCAAATATATGGCGATTGCGCGAAAATAAGAATAGAGCTAATGAAAAACGCAGAAATTATATAGACATTAACCACTCTTAAAAGCATAGATATAGCACCTAGTTTTTTCTCTTCTATAATCTCGTAATTTAAGTCGATTAGTGCTTTTCTGACTTTTTTTGCATGGATTATATTTACTTTAAAAACAGCACAGTTTTTTGAAACTCTAACAATATCATAAATTGGAAATTTTTTTGCAAGAATGTTTAAATTTTTTTCTTGATTAAGCCCTTTGATTTTAAATTGAACACCGTTTTTCAAAAACATTCCACCCT
>CALWEZ010000023.1 GCA_944377455.1 uncultured Clostridia bacterium | reverse complement strand
CATAAATCCCCTCAATCATTTTTATTATGTATTATATCATATTTTAAGCTTGTTTCACTATAATAAATAATTAAAAATATTGAGTATTTTATTTATCGTTTGGAAATTTGTTAATTTAAATTTTTTTATCTACAAAAATTTCCATGCTCATCTCTTTTTTGATAAATCCAGTTTAAATGAGATAAGTTTTCTATTTTAGGTCTTTCAAAATTTATAACAATTCCAAAGCAATCCCACAAATAAAAATACGAAACAAATCCTAACGGTTGTTTCGTATGACTTTCTATTGGCGGAGAGTTAGGGATTCGAACCCCAGATACCTTTCGGTATGCCAGTTTTCAAGACTGGTGTAATCGACCACTCTACCAACTCTCCATAGTTGACATTTTGTGTAAATGTCTTTATTTTAGTTTGACGAATGTGTGTGATGTTTTTGCGATTGTTTTTTTGTTGACAAATTGCGTGCAATGTTTCTGTGATTGTTATTTTAAGTTATTAACCTTTAAAGTTTAAAGCAACTTATAATCTAGCACTCGTCGAGTAAGATTATAGCATATTGTCATCCATGATGTCAACATTTTTATCTATCAAATTTTTGTACCGCCATTTTTGTCTTGTGCGATAATGGTCTAGAGTTGCACAAAGTATTGACAAGATAAACATATACCTGACTACGACGTCACAATCAATTATAGTAAATTTAAATTTTATTATCACATATTTTATTTTAAATCTTAGTCATCCAAAGGCTATGTAAGTTGCAATAGCTATACGCTTCAGTGTAGTTACTTGCGTTAAAGGTCGCCTCTGGTTTGTCGCCTGGGTTTAAAAATTTGATAACATATCCGTCATCTCCTGCAAGGACGATAAAGTTGATGTAGTGTTCTGGCGTCATTGGATGTGGAACTTGACCGATTTTGACAACCACTTTGTTCTTTTGTTTTTCCACAACAGGAAGATGCTTTTCAGTGGCGGCATCTGTTGTGTTTGCCACAATCTCCGCCATAGGTTCACCACAGCAAATGGTAGGCACGTTTGAATCTACTACTTTAACAATCACCTTTCCGCAATGACGGCATCTAAAAAATTTAATCATAATTCACCTCTCGAAATTATGATACAATTTTTAGGATAAAAAAGCAACTATATTGCCAAATAAACTAAAATTTAAAATTCTTTTATTTCAAACATTCTTTCTAAGGTTCTTCTAATCACTTCGCTTTTACTCAATTTTAATTCGCTCGACAAATCGGTTAATTTTTGAAAATCTTTTTCTGACAGTCTAACAGGCATATATTTGGTCTTATTCATCTTATCCACTATTATAAATACTGAAAAAACTGCTCGCTTTTATATAGTTTTAGATTGTAATATTCGGCAATCAAGCCGATAATCTGTCCACACGACGGCTTATCATTAATCGTAAAAAGGTCGATGTTGAACATCTTGTTAATTTCCAAAAAACTATGGTTGCAAAACGTTGTGTCAATCATATTTCGAATCGCTCCCTGCACGCTTGAAACCTTTTGAACATTATAGATGTCGCATACCTCTTGGAAAAGTCCTTTCATCATGTTGTGCAACAGCATAGGCTCAACAATAACAAGTTCTATGGCGCAAGAAAGATATTGAAAACCAGTCTGGTCCATTCTGAAACCAATGCGTATGAGCGCATACCTTATCACCTTTTTGACCTTTACTCTCTCTAACTCGCTCATAAATCTCTCCTTTTTAGACGATAGACTTATTATACCATAAAGGAGTTTGTTTTACAAAATAAAAAACAAAATATTTCAAAATTTTACAAGATTGTTTGGTGCGAATTTAATAACAATGTCGATTGACAAACGCAGAGCGTTCGAGTGAAGAACGAAGAGTGAAAGTATAAACAAAGAGTTCTGAATAGGTTTAATTATAGTTTGTTTGAGATATATTCAAAACCACTTTAAGTAGCGACGGCATCACAAACTGCACTTCTTTTCAACTTTTGCCTCGCACCAAAAGTCTTACCATTCGTTTGTTTGCTCCTTTTCCCTAAAAAAGACAAGAGTTTTTAGGGTTCCCTTTGAACGAATGTGAGTGCGATTTCGTTTGGTCGCTGGTAGGCGAAAACAAGCATAAAGGTGATGCTTTTCGAGTTTACTCGAAAACGAGCAAAAGCGCAGTTCTCGCCTACACACATGCATATTCCGTCACCTTAATTGTGAACTGCACACCAAGTTGATTGACAGTTAGGTTCGGTTTACGCTGTGTTCGGTCGCCATTTTCGTTTAGGCAGATAATGTTGTTGTAGTTCGTGCCCAAGTTGCGTGTGTAGTATAGAAGGTCATTCCCTGTTCTCATTAGAAAATCACTGTTTATCCGTAAATTTCGTTTATGTGTTATATATTTTACTATAATTTTATAATATTTTGAAAAGCAATACTTCATTTTTATAACAAAAAATTTATATTAAAAAAGAATAGAGATAACTCTATTCTTCCAAATATCTTTAAAACTATTCATAATTTAATTTTATAAGCAAAAGTCATATAATGCGTTAAATTTTGCTGAATTTAACACCAGCTTCTTACATATCCTTTCGGCGATAGTCGACATCGACAACAGCCTGTTTTTTCTTTTCCTTCTTTTTGTCACTTGCATCTATCCACTTTTTAACGATAAGGTTGGTGAGTGGCGACAATGCCATCATCATGATTTGACCGACAATGATGTAGATCGCAAAAAGGCTGGTATACATCAGTGTGAAGATGCCTAAGATAAGCGGCATAATGAAATACATCATCTTTCCGCCCGGCTGAGTGCCTGTGGTCTTTTTCGACAATTTGTTGTTGATAAAGATGGATAAGAACGAGGTCACAACCGCCAAGATAACCAAAATGAAATAGCCATTAACGCCTAAATCACGCGTCTCTAAGCCTGCCACCACATAGTCAAAGATTTGACCTTCATAGTCGTAAGTCTCTTCTGCCTGTTGTTCTTCTTCGGAGTAGTATCTTTCAAGGTAATTTGTTATCTCGCTCTTTTCAAACACAGGGCTTGTCAGTGGAGACTCTGCTTTATAGATATTCTTTATCCAAAGGAAACTTTCGAGGTTGTCGACATAGTAGTCGGCGGTCACATTTTCAGCAAGCGTTCTTATCACTCTGTTATATACCGTCAAATCATTTGGCACCATCTCTGGTGTTTCTGTGCTTTCATTGCCGTCTGGATTTTCAGTTGTTGGCTCGTCAGTCGGTTCTTCACCTTCCACAGTGTCCGCTGGAATTTCTTCCATGGCATACTCTTTAATCAAGTTAAAAATCGTCTCGTTGGAAACGCCAACTGCGCCCTCACCACTTGGATTTGTCAACTGCAACTCCTTAACCAAAGTCTCAGTTAAAACATTTTCGCCAACGCTGTTAAGCACGCTGATAGTCATATTGTTGTTCCCAAAATCAACTACTACGTTAATTGAGTAATCTTCGCCATAAACTGCATCGTCGCCAAAAGTTGCCACCGCGTTTTGAATTGTGTCATCTTCATTTAAAAGCAGCACATTGTAGTAAACCGTCTTTGTGTTTTCGTAAGACTGCGCGATATTGTAGTTAGACACATTTTGAAGTCCTGTCCAAAGCGTTAAGAACACCACAAGTTGCAAAACCATGGCGATAAGCATAGGCAAGCACGAAGAAACCATGTTGAATTGGTATTTTTTATAGATTTCCTGCTGTTTCTTTTGAAGCAAGACCTTATCGTGCCCATACTTTTTCTGCACAGCCTCAAGTTCTGGCTTCATCTTTTCGTTTATCTGCAAATTTTTGGTGCTGAAACGCTTGTTGACAACATCGACAACTGCGAACAAAAGTCTCACAATCACGGCAATCAGGATGACGGCAAGGATATAGGAACCCATGGCACCATTGAAGGCGCCCAAGATGCTTTCCCACATGCCATGTGGTTCGGTCAGCACTGTCATCAAAGTAGCCATATATTCTCTCCTTTTATGTTGATTGGCACAGGGTCATATCCCGTCTTCTTTTGCCATGGCACGCATCTAAAAAGGCGTTTAAAACCTAAAGTTGTTCCTTTAAAAACGCCAAATTCTTCCACGCAACCGATAAAGTAGTTCGAGCAAGTCGGTGTGAACAGACAACTATGCGGAAGCAAGGGCGAAATTAGGTATTTGTAAAAAAATATGGGAATTAAAAAAATAGTTTTATAAACCTTTCTTTTTTTCATACTTAGAAAAAAGCCTTTTAATCTCATCTATTAGTGCGGAATACTCGAGCGCAATCGCTTCGTTTCTCGCTAGCACCACGTAGTTATGATGTGGCGGTATCTTTAATTCCTTTCGACAAATCTCCTTTAAGCGCCTTTTAAGTTTGTTGCGCTTATTTGCCTTGCCCAATTTTTTGTTGATGGAAAAACCTATGCGATAGTCAAAGAATTTACTTTTAACCACAAACAAGGTGAAGTTATCCGTGCTGACACGCTCGCCCTTTTTGTAGATATAGTTAAATTCTTTGTTCTTTTTTAAACTATGCATTCTTAGCCCGCAATCTTCTTTCTACCGCGATTTCTGCGTCTTTTCAAAACATTTCTACCGCCCTTGGTTCTCATTCTTTCACGGAAGCCATGAACCTTATTTTTTTGTCTTTTCTTAGGTTGATATGTTCTTTTCATGTCTCTCTCCTTATACTAATTCTCTTTCGTCAACTTTTGTCTGTGGTTTTTCGCTCTCTGTCTCTTTTTGTGATTTTACTGTATGGCGCTTACTAAAAAGACACCTAAGTAAGTTTTCAATTTCTTGAGACTTTTCGTTTTTATCTTCTTTAGTTTCAAAAGGCATATAACCACTCCATTTTAAAAGTTTACTCTTAATTATAAAGTAAAAAAAACTATTTGTCAACTCTTAAGCGGAAGAAAAATAAAAAAGGATGTCGAAAAATTTTATCTTTTCATTGTTGTTAAAAAATACATAATGTTTAATTACGTAAAATTCTTGTCAAAATAATCACATTGCGTAAGACTATTAAAAAAATCAAAATATTGGATTTTGCAAAATTATTTATGATAAAACTAATTACGAAATAAAAAAATATTAAAATAAAATTAATTTTTCTATTAAATTATGGTTATATAAAAATAACTAAATAATTTATATATCTAAAATAAAAAATTACCAAATAATCTTGGTAATTTTTTAAATTTATTTTTTTATTTATTTTATATTTAATTAATTATAATATTTTATTATTAATTTAATATTATATTATTATTAAATAAATTTATATTTATTTATATATAAAAAGCAAAAATTAACGCGTCGCTCAAAAGGTGATGATATCACACAGGATGTGACTACATCACACAAAAAGTGACGATGTCACCCTATCATGCGGACTGGTAGGATAAGGTAGAGAAATTCGTCTCCCTCAACAGGCACAATGACGCAAGGATTTGCTGGGCTATTGAAGCAGATTTTAACAAACTCGTCTTGATTTGCGCGCAGTGATTCAATGAAATACCTAGCGTTGAAGGCTATCACTAAATCCTTTCCGCTGGTGTTTGTTGGCACATTCTCTTTGACGTTGCCTATCTCAGAATTGGAAGTTATGCAGAGATTTTTCTCTTTAATTTCAAATTTCACGCAGTTGCCTTGTCCAACCTTGGAAAGAAGGGAAGCGCGCTCTAGTGCGTCCTCAAACTGAGTTTTATTGATAATACAGATTGTTTCATAGTTGGCAGAGATGATCTGTTTATAGTTGACAAAGTCGCCTTCAATAAGTCGAGTGGTCAGTTTTGTTTCGCCGAAATCCACCATCAAAGTGCTTTTATCCACATACACATTGATTAAATCGTCGCTGTCGTCGAGTAATCTTGAAATTTCGTCCAAACTTCTTGCAGGAATGACGATATTCATCTTTAAATCCGAATGAATATGCTTTTTAACCTTGGCAAGCCTATAGCCATCAAGTGCAACGGCATTCAGTTCGTTCCTGTCGATGTCAAATAGCACTCCTTTAAGAATTGGCCTTGAATCATCAAGCGCAACTGAAAAACGCGTTTTATTTATTATCGTTTTGAAGTCCTTCTTGCTGATGGCAAAATACTCACTACTCTCTAATTTCTTGAAGGATGGATATTCTAAGACATTATAGCACTGTATGATGCTGTGGCTGTCATCATAGCGAATAAGCATTTGATTTTTGTCGTTAAGTTCAAGCTCAATCATCTCGTTCGTCAATTTCTTGATAAACTCGGTTATGAACTTACCTGGAACGACTGCCTCACCCTCCGTTTTGATGTTCGCCTTGATCTTTCTTTCAATCGAAAGGTCGCTATCTGTGGCACTTAGCGTCAAAGTGTCATCTTCTGCTGTTATTTTGATACCCTCTAAAATTGGATTGGTAACTTTGCTACTTATTGCTTTACTGACGCTTAGAAAAGCATCTGAAAGTTCCACTCCGTGACAACTTACTAACATTTTATGCTCCTTTATTTTCTAGTTTACATTATTATAACACAAAACCTGCGTGCGCGCAACTAAAATTATTAAATTAATTAATTTATAGCATAATAATATTATTAATTATGACTGTGGAAATGTGGATAACTTTTGTGAATTTTCAACATATTGATTTATTTTAGGGCTACAAAAGTTAAAAATTTCCATATTTAGTGGTCGAAATATGTGGATAGATTTGTGGATAGGCCTTAAAACTTTCCACAAAAGCCCTATTTTCTGGGGAAATCGCATGTGGATAAAGGAATTTTACGGCGAAATATGGCAAGGATAGGTATATTATACCACCGCATTTAGCCTAAAGAAAGAAAAGATGACATAGTTTTATTAGAAAATTTAGGAAGTAATTTATTTAAACAAGGTCAAAACAATAGACAGTATAAAAACTTAATTAAGTATCACGAAAATTACTAGGTAGAAAAAAGTTGTAATAAAATTATAAAAACTACTAAAGATAAAATAATTATTTCAAATGATATTTTCATGCCGTCTAATAATGTATAAAAAATGATTTTAGAATATTAAATGCCCATGATATAGCGAATTAAACTAAATGCAATATTAAAATTTATATAAGTAAAGATGAGAGAAGTCTATAAAAGAGTGGATGAAGATATAAAAATTTTTGAATATTTATTCACAAGGAAAAAATTAAATTTTATTAAAATTGAGCAAAAAAGTGATAAAAATCAAAATAAAATTTAATTTTTAAGGCAAAAAACTAAAAAAATAAAAAATCTATAAGTTTTAACCTTATAGATTTTGAATAAAAATTCATTATAACATGCCCTTTATGTCGCTCACTACGTTTTGAATCTTTTTGTTGGTCTTTAACTCATCAGTGATTTTGTCGCGTGAGTGCATGATGGTGGTGTGATCTCTCCCGCCAAAGATTTTGCCGATGTTGACAAGTGGAAGATTTAAAAGTTCGCTTATTAAATAGATGGCAATCATTCTTGGCTCTACCACCTCTTTATTTTTCTTTTTGCCGATTATATCCTGATAGCCGATGTTGAAGTAATCACACACGGTGGAAATTATCTTATCAGGATTGACATCGTTTTTTATCTCTTCCTTATTTGGCTCTTTTGTGAATATCTCTCTTGCCTCTTCCATGGTGGCAACCTTTTTACCGTTGAGCGTGGCAAGGAAATACACTTCACTTAATTTACCTTCAAGTTCTCTGATGTTGGAGTCCACGCGTTCTGCGATGTAGTTTATGACCTCATCTTCGGCGTAATATTTTTCAAGTTGACTTTTTTTATGAAGGATGGCAATACGCGTTTCGATGTCTGGCGCTTGAATATCGTGGATAAGACCTGAAGAGAAACGAGAGCGAAGTCTATCTTCAAGTGTCTCGATGTCCTTTGGTGGTCTGTCGGAGCAGATTATGATCTGTTTGTTATTCATGATGAGTTCATTAAAGGTATGGAAAAACTCTTCCTGAGTTTCCTTACCGCGTGAGATAAATTGAATGTCGTCGACCATCAAAACATCCAAATTTCTATATTTCCCACGAAACTCCATAATTGACTTATTTTTGCTTGGAGAATAGAGCGAGGCAATATAGTCGTTTGTGAACTGTTCGCAGGTGACATACATGATTTTTAAATTTGGAGAAAATTCGTGAAGATAGTTTCCTATGGCGTGAAGAAGGTGGGTTTTTCCAAGTCCCACACCACCATAGATGAAAAGTGGATTATAACGCTTGCCAGGGTGCTCTGCAACGGTGCGAGCGGCAGCATAGACAAATTGGTTACTTTTTCCGACAACGAAGTTATCAAAGGTAAATTTTTCTTTAAAAGGCGGTTTTTCTTCGTTTTTTGAGGTATTTTTCTCATCAACTTTGTTGTTTTTTAAATATTCAATCTCTTCGTTTTGGTCTAGTATGGAAATTTTAAAATTTCTTCCCGTGATTTCTTTAAAGCACTCGTCAATCTTATCTAAGAAATTTCTTAGAATTTGATTTTTTGCTGTGACAGATTGTGCCACAAGTATGACGTTGTCATTTTCATCAATCTCAAGAGGTTTAATAGTCTTTATCCAAAGCATATAAGAAACTGATGAAATTCTAAGTTCCAATTTTTCTAAGACCTGTTTCCAAATAGTTTCGATATCCTGCATAAAACACCTCTTTTTTAAGTTTATAGAATGATTATATCAATTTTTTCACAAATTTTCAAGTTTTTTTATAAAATTAAAGGTGTTTTTAAAAGATTTTTGATAAATGCATATTTTAAGGATGGAGTTATTACAAATATTATTATTTTGAATCAACAAAACAAAACTTTATAAAACGCAACCTATAGAATAAAATGAAACATTCAACTATATATATGATATATATACTATATAATATATATTATATATAATATAAACTATGTGATGATAAAATTTAAGCAAGTTAAATTTTAATTTTGCTAAACGCAAAAACACAACAAATTGTGTTCATCACATAGTATGTAAAACCATCAGTCTCACTCAAATGCGACTTCGTCGCGCTTGGTTCGACTTCAGATAATATAAAC
>CALWEZ010000022.1 GCA_944377455.1 uncultured Clostridia bacterium | reverse complement strand
TAGGATTGTTCAAAGTTCCAAGAAGTTTTGCAATCAACTCTTCCTTTGATGGGAGTTTTGAAAGCGCTTCAATGTCGCTAGCAGAAACGCTAACTCCATTTAAAATTCCAAATTTGATAGCCATTTTTTTAGTTTTTCCGATTGTGTCGCAAAGGATTTTTGCAGGAGCGACCTCATCAGCATAACCAATAGCAACGGCAGTGGTGCCTTCAAAGTAATTTGCAGAACACTCAATACCAAGGTCAGAAAGTGCTTTCAACATCAAGCGATTTTTGTAAACTTTGTATTCACAACCATTCTCACGAAATGCCTTACGCATAGCAGTGTCTTCTTCAACATTCAAGCCACGATAGTCAACAAATGCGAGAGTTTTTGCTTTGGAAAACTTTTCTTTGATTTCCTCAACAAGTTGTTTTTTTGCCTCAAAATTAGCACTCATGTCTATAACCTCCTTTTAGATTTAATTTTGTGTTTCAATAAAAAATCTCTGTAACCACGGAAAAGGCACAGAGATAGAAAAAACTAAATCATACGTTCTTTTCCTCGGCAAGCACGAATTTCGTTTACGCCAAACGGCACTTGCGGTCTATGGAAGATTTTTTACTTGAATATTTTAGCATAAATAAAATTGTTTGTCAACTAAATTTTCTCAAATTTTCAAAAAAAACACATTATTTTAACCAAATCTTGAAACTTACACATTAAATTTGCAAGTGGTTAAAACAAAACCTCTATGAAAAATGTTCATAAGAGGTTTTATAGATGTTAATTAATTTTGAAATTTATCAATAAATTTTACTTAAAAATCACTAATCTACACTTGGGTCATAGTGGTCGAAAATTTTGCTGGTGTCTGCCTTAGTTTGAATTTCAATCACATACTCACCATTATATCTATCAAGTTCGTGACCTTCGCTGTCTAAATATCGGACAACAACATAGAAAGTTGCGGTCTGCACGCCACTTTCTTCACTTAAAACAAGATATGCCTCATCGAAAGTGAAAGGAACAGCGTTTAAAGTTTTAACCGAAGTGTAGACATTTCCGTTGCCATCCAAAATGTTTTGTTCTTCCTTTAAGGTGAAATATACATAGTCGGAATTACTTAAAAAATCATCCGTCAAAATGCTATCTTTACTATTATTTCTACTTTCAACAATATCAACATTGGAGAGACTGCCGTTGAAAAGTGCGGAAAAATAGGTTTGACCAAAGGCGTCGTTTAAAACGCTCAAAAATTCGGAAAACGCCTCGCTGTCATCTTCATTGGTAGATGTTATGCCCGTGTAACTGCCATTGACTATAACACTTACCGAATTGATATTGTTTGTGTTCCTTAAAAAACTCGGTTTTAGGTTAAGTGGAATGGAGGCAAGGCAAATGATAACCACTGTGATAGCAAAAACGATAGAGAGAAAAGTTATAATTAATGCATTTTTTCTTTTCTTCTCTTTTAAAAGTTTTTCCGTTTCAATCTTTGAATAGAGTTCATCGTTACTTTGTTTTACTTCTTCCATATCTATTCATCATCCTTCTTATCAACTTTTTTAGTTGTGCGCTTTTTAGGAGTTTCCGTCTTTGCTTCTACGGGTTCTTCCTTCTTTACGCTTGTTTGTTTGGCTGTTTTTGCTTGTTCTTCTTTATTCTCGCTTTCGGTTTTAGCGGTCTTTGCCTTAGGTTTTTCTTCAAGTTTTGGTTTTTCAGCGGTCTCTTTAGTCTCTTTTTGTTTTTCAGCCTCTTTTTCCGCCTCAACACTCTTCTTGAATGCCTCATATTCCTTCTTCACAACATCTAATTCTTCTTTGGTTATTATTCCTTGACTTACAAGCTTTTCACCGTCTGCAATCTTCGCTTCATAGGTTCTAAGCTTTTCAAAACGGCTTTGTTCTAAGCGCAGTTTTGCCTCTTTCTCTTTCTGCTCCTTATCGCGCTGTTCCATGATTTTTACAATTTCTTCTGTCTTTTTGCCAGCCATAATCATGTCTACTTCTTCTTTATAGATTGTCTCTCTTGCCATAAGAAGTTTTGCCATTTCATGGAGCAAATCAATTTTTTCAGTTAGCACTTCCTTAGCGCGCTTATAGTTGTCATTTAGTATTGTCATTATCTCGTCATCGGCAATTCCTGCAAGTTTTTCTGAGAAATTGTTTCGTGTCTGATAATCTCTGCCAATGAACACCTCGCCGTTTGATGAGAGCGCCAAGAAACCTAACTTTTTGCTCATACCCCATTCATACACCATGGCACGCGCAATCTTTGTGGCATGTTGGATGTCAGATGATGCTCCGCTTGTGATATTTTTGAAAATCAATTCTTCGGCAATTCTTCCACCCATGCTCATGGCAATAGTGTCGTTAGCCTTGCCAACGCTCATCATGAGGTCGTCATCGTTAGGCCTACTCATAGTATAACCACCAGCGCTTCCACGCGGAATGATAGAAACTTCTTGCACATCCTCGCAATATTTCAAACTTTTAGCTAAGATTGTATGCCCTGCCTCGTGGTATGCAGTGAGTTTTCTTTCTTTTTCAGTGATAACTCTGCTCTTCTTTTGAGGCCCCATAACCACCTTGTTGATACCTTCGGTTATATCTTCCATGGTTATCTTAGGTCTGTTTGCGCGAGCTGCTAAGATTGCTGCCTCGTTAAGCATATTTTCAATATCAGCCCCTGTGAAGCCACTAGTTATTCTTGCTAGCACATTGAAATCGACACTGTCATCAATAGGTTTGTTTCTTGCATGAATTTTAAGAATTCCCTCTCTTCCGCGAACATCTGGAACGTGAACATAGATTTGTCTATCAAATCTGCCTGGACGCATAAGCGCTGGGTCCAAAACATCGCTTCTATTAGTAGCCGCAAGCACAATGATACCCTCATTTGGCTCAAAACCGTCCATCTCAACAAGGAGTTGATTTAGTGTTTGTTCACGCTCGTCATTACCACCGCCAAGTCCTGCGCCTCTTTGACGTCCAACCGCATCGATTTCGTCGATAAAGACGATACATGGCTTATTCTTCTTTGCTTGGTCGAATAAATCTCTCACTCTCGATGCGCCCACGCCGACAAACATCTCCACAAAGTCAGAGCCACTTATTGATATAAATGGCACCTTACTTTCGCCAGCCACCGCTCTTGCAAGAAGAGTTTTACCAGTTCCTGGTTGACCTACAAGAAGCACGCCCTTAGGTATTCTTGCGCCTAAATCGGTAAATTTTTTAGGATTTTTCAAAAATTCCACAATCTCTTGAAGTTCTTGTTTCTCTTCGTCCATACCTGCGATGTCTGAGAATTTCACTTTCGACATGGAATAAGATTTAACCTTGGTCTTGCCAAAGTTCATAGCGCCCTTGTTTGCGCCCGCAACCATTCTATATATCATCCAAATGACAAAGATTGCAAAGCAAATATAAAGGATAGGAATGATTATATCCCAAATATTTGTGCCAGCAGGTATTGGATTAAAATAAATACCATTTTCCTTACACAAATCATCATACTTTTGCAACATCTCGCCGGTATTTCCAACATAGAAGTAGTAGTCAGAGTAATCTGGCATTTGATTTACATTATACTCACTACCAACAACCAAGATATAGATATATCCATCTTTAAAAACCACATATTCTGCTTTCTGCGTATTGTCAGTGATAGAAGTATCATCGGCATTTTCAATAATCGTATCACCTTCTGACATTCCTAGCCTTTGCCCATTATTACCAAAATCGATAAACAAAAGGCAGAACAAAAGCACAACCACCAAAAAGATGATTAAATAAGAAAGTTTAAATCCACCCTGTTTCTTTTCGTTCATAAATTCTCCTTTAATTATCTATATAGAATTATATCTAAATTATCCATATATTATATGACAACAATTCTTACTTATTTTAACATAAAAGAAAAAATAACACAACAAAACAAACGCTAATTTCTAAAAAATTTGTCTTTTTATTTAAATATCCTAAACGGAGTAGATCTTAGGACTGACTTTGAAGATGACGTGATTTAAGAAATCTTGCTCATCGTCTAAACTTTTCATAAAGTCCTTGGTGGCGTTTGGATGAGAGTTGTTTAGAAGAGTGTAAACCTTCAATATGTCGCATTTATACTCTCTCAAAATGTCGATGGCGTCTTTAATCGACGACTTTACCTTGTTCTCAAGCGCGTTTATCGCCTCCTTTGAGATATTTTTGATGTCGATATTTTCCTTAATCTCCAAATCTTCCTCTTTTGCCTCCAAAAGTTTGACGTATAACTTTATCGACATGTTAACAACTGGCACGCCATTAACAAACTGCGCCTTACGCTTAATGTTGATATTTTGAATATCAAAGGTCAACCTTGCATTGTGAAAGACATCGTCTGTGAAATTGTTGATAACCAAAGTTCCAGAGTCAAAAGAGCCTTTCGCGAGATTTAGTTTTTGCATACCGGTGTTGTCTAAGAGTGCCACCTTGCTTGCCTCTTTGCAAAGGATAGATTTACCGTCGTTCAAAATGGTCTTTTGAGACTCTTCTCCGCTGTTTGTGGCGGTATCTCCGCTTCCACCGCTTCCCTCACCAGAAGCCGACACAGTCACACCCTCGTCGATATCTTCGCTTAGCGAAATAAAAGAGACAAGCGAACTTTTGGTTTTAGAATACAGCCCTTTATAGAAAGTTTCAAATGTGGATTCGGTTGAATAGATAAATTTGTTGTTAAAATCTATGATATCATCTACTTTTATCGAACTTTCGGTGTCCATTTTCTGCACGGTCTCCAAAAACTCACTCGCTTTGGCGTCTGTGCAGATGACGGAGGTGGAAAGGGCAAGATTTTTATTTCTTGTTAAGTAGTCCATTTCGACCGAGGCGTTTTCGTTGAAATATTCCTCATTGATGACCACCGTTTTAACATGATTTAAGCCAACTTCTCTGCCTAGATAAAGACCTGCGTAGTCTATCGCCTCCAAAACACTGCTTCCGCTCGCCTTGACCACCTTGTATTTTTCGGCGAAATTCTGCTGAGCAACTGGCACGAAAGTTAAAAGCGAAACATCGACCTCGTCGCCAGTTCCTTTATCTAAACCAATCGCGGTGACAATGGCGTATTCGTCGACCTTTGCGTCTTTGCCTAGTGCTGGCAGACCATAGACGATAACGATAAAAAGTAGCACGATAAACATCGGCACACGAAAGGCATATGAGAGGTATTTTTTCAACTTTTTCATTTATCCTCCCTTTTCCGTTTCAAAATGAGAAAGACAATGCAGGTTATCGGCACTAATACAAAGGAAATGAGAGAGAAATACGGCAAAACGCTTTCGGCATACAGAACCGTCCGCTCCAAGTTTCTTATAAAGAGATAGACAACAATCAAAAAGAGAAAATCGAAGAAAATTAAAGCATAGTTTATGCTCAGTTTTGGAAAAATCTCTTTAAAACTTATGGTAAAACTCTTTAAATATATCGACATTTGAAAGTATGTGAGAATGATAACAAGAATGACCGCCACGGCGTCGATACGCCCAAGTCCCCCATAGTCCTTGATGTTTCCCATCGTTTCAAAGATGGCGTATGGATGCATGAAAGATGTGTAGGTATAAGAAAAATAGAAGGCAATTTCAATTAAAAGCACAAACAAGACTGCCAAGCCTGCGAAAAAATATAGTTTCTTTCCGTCGCCCTTTTTATACTCAATCTTGTCCATAAACACAAATAAAAATATCGTGTCGCCGAACGATGATATGTGCTTTATAAATGCAAGCATCACATTTGAAAAAGACGATTGAAAAAAAAGTGGCATGTCGTTGACGCTGATAAGCGACGTCACTGTGCAAAAAATTAGCACAATCAAAATGATAGGAAAAAATAACTGTGCTGTGCGACCAAGCACGCGCGAGGAAGAATAGGCAAGGTAGTTTATGATAGGCAGCAAGCAAATGATAAAAAGAAAACTTCCGCTATCTTGATAAATCAAATCTTTGAAAAATATATAAGTGACGTTATAAATTAATATGAGTTTACAAAAGAAAAATAGGCATAATAGGATATAAAAGATTTTTGTAGTGATAACGCCCAACTTTTTCCTGATAAGTTCAGCAAAGGATGTATTCCTATATTTCCTTTTAACAAAGATAAACAGAGTTATAAGCCCTATTTCGAAAATAAAGGATATAAGATATGTCCACATCCCTTCGATGTTCGCGATGCTATATAAAAGTGATGGCAAAAGCAAAATTTTATTGGCAAAGATGATGATAAACACGCATATTCCAGCCTGCCAAATGTTCATGGTTTTATCCTTCATTTTTGCCTCCTAATGTTAGAATTTTTAAAGGACTTCGGCCGTGTTTTCATGTCCTTTATGTCAACTCTGACAAAGCCGTCTTTGTTGTCGCTAAGAATAAAAGGAGAGAATGGTGCAAGATATGGTGCGCCAAAATTTTCTAAATTGTTTAGGTATGCGATTATGTAAATAAGTCCGCCGAGTAGCCCTAAAAGTCCCACCGACGCTCCGATTAAAAGAAAGACAAACTGTAGAACCGTTATCTGCGCCGACTGCTCTGGTATGGTGTAAAGCGCTATCTTTGCAATGGCAACCACAATCACCGCTGGCGGAGAAATAAGTCCAGCCTTGACGCCAGTGTCGCCTAAAATTAGCGCGCCCACCACGGATGTGGCAAGTCCTAAGTAACTTGGAAGGCGCAGGCTGACTTCATAGAGAATTTGAAACAACAACGAAATAAACAAAATTTCAATGAAAGGCGTAAAAGGTATCTGCTGAGTGGAGTCCGCTATCGTTATTAAATATTTAATCGGCAAAACATTATAGTGGAATAGTTGAAGCGCTATGTATGTGCCTGGCCCAAGTAATGCCAAGAAGACGCCGATTGCCCTGATGAAACGAAGAAGAGAAGCATAGATGTAGTTGGTATAATAATCGTTTGTGTTTTGCATTTCTTCTAGTATCACAAATGGCACAGTGAGAACCATAGGCGTGTTATCTAAAAGTATAGCCACCCTACCCTCTAAAAGTTTTGCCGAAACAATATCTGGCTTTTCGGTGTTGCCAATCTGCTTAAAGAGCGAATTTGGATGGCTGATGAGATATGGCATAAGGTAGTAAGAGTCCACAACGCCGTCAATATCAATCGCCTTAAGTTTTTTCTCCACCTCTTTAACCACCTTTTTGTCCGCCACGCCATGAAGATAGGCAATGACGATGGTGGTCTTTGTCTTTCTGCCAACCGAAAAGTTTTTTAAGACTAAGTCAGAAGAGAAAAAGCGTTTTCTTAAAAGCCCGATATTTGTCTTAATATCTTCAGTGAACCCCTCGCGCGGACCTTGAATAACTGGCGAAGTTGGTGGCTCACTCGGAGCGCGCGTGTTGAACTTTTGAATGTCAACTGACAAAATTTTATCTGAACTACTAATAAAAATAACCACCGCGCCTTTAATGACGTTGTCGATAATCTCTTCGTCTTTTATCTCTTTGATGTCATTTGCTTGAATTAACTTCTTTATTTCTTCAAAACTTATCTCGCCCTTGAAACACGAAATCGGCTCGTAAATTGCAGTGGAAAAAATAAGGTTGTCAGTGAAACTTTTAAGATAGATAAAACCAACCGTCGCATTGCCGACATGAAGGACACGGTCAGATATATCAAAAGAGTTATGCATCTCTTTTTTCAAACTTTTAATCTTTCTTTCAACATTAATCTTCGTCATACCACCTCTTTTTTGGTAGTATAGTCAAAGATAAAAAAATTATTGCATGAATTTGGCAACTTGAAGAATAAATCTTAATCATTTTAAGTGTTAAATATATTTATAATCTCTTTCTTTTTCTGTTTGGCATAATTATATGCAAGTGCAGTTCCTGATTTTGGTTGATAAGATGTAAGACATCGTTTTGAATATGTTCGCTGTTGTGGCTGATAGTTTTCGTCATAGTAAAAGACACAAAAATCACTATCATTTATCATTGCTTGATTTCTTTCAACGTAACTCGCCCTGCCAGCAGTGCACTTATTTTTAAACTCGACCTCTTCTTCAACTCCAAGCAAGTGGATTTCTTTTTTCCAAAAATTGCTGTAAATTTTTTCATAATGCTTTCGCTCGCTTTCCAATGTGCAACCTTCACTTCGACATGTATAGCACTTTCTTTGAATAAAAGGATACTTTTCCTTAAGTTCTGTCACAATTTTATGACAAATAAAATCAAAGTCACTTCGGCTGCCAAACAAAAATATATGAACTTTCTCATTCACAATCAAATTTTCAATAATATTTTTCAACTCCTTAACTTTATCATCATTAAGTTCCGCATTCCTGTGACCTATAAAGCAAACTGTTTTGTATTCCATAAATCCCTCCATTTTATTTGTTAAAAGTCAAATATATTATAACACAAAATAGAAGATATATCTTCTATATTTCAAAAAATATTTTGTTAAAATTATAGAAGATATAACTTTGGGAACTATAAAACTATGAAATTAGAAGAAGCGATAACAAAAAGAATATATGCTCTTTGTGATGAACGCGGAATAACACCTAACAAACTTGCCGATTTGGCAGGTATGCCAGCAGGCTCACTTAAAAGCATATTTTATGGAAAGAGCAAAAATCCTGGCTCGCGAACAATACTTGACCTATGTCAAGCATTAGATATAACGCTTTATGATTTCTTCAACGATGATTTATTTAAAGACAAAGATTTGGAAGGAACATATTAAAAAGACCAAGCAAAAAAATAATAATGCTTGGTCTTTTATTTAAACTAAGAAGAATTCGCTGTGCTAATTGGCGATTTTGTCGCTACTTAAATAGGATTTGATTATATATAATCAATTTTTGATTTTGCGAAGCGTAGAACTGCGTTCGGCGAGCATAAATCAAAAATCACCTACATGGAAGAGGACTAGGTGGAGAAACCAACGGAGTAGCGGTTAGAAAAATTTTTAATTTTCCGTGTCCGCGTTAAGCGTAGTTGGTGTCTGTCCTAATGTAATTGTTATAAGTGATGAAGTCGAAGAATAAAACCCCTCGTCACCAACTGCAACAACATACACTTGAAATGTGCCAGTGCCAGAAAGTGTGTAGGAAAGATTTTGCCCAGCATCAATTTCGTCTTGTGTGCCGTTTGGATAAGTGATTTTAAGAAGGTAGTTTTCGGCGAACATCACGCTGTTCCAAGTTATAACATTTCCACTTACCTCCACCTCAATCTTGTCAAGCGGAGTGACCTTTGTCCACTCGAGATATGAAGAATAGTCGCCGTTCGCACCATTTTCATTGATGTATGCCACCTTAAAGCGAAATTGATTGCCAGCGTTCAAAAGAATATCCTGCTTCGATAGGTTCAGCGCGTTTTTATCAGAATTAATGGCGTCGATTTCAATATATTCGCCGTCAACTAACGCCTCAATAACAAATTGATAGTCAAATTTTTCTTGATAGTCGGCAACAATATAGAGTTCGCCCTCATAGTTTTCAACACGTAAGTTGGTCGGCGTGTCGTCGATATCTGGTGTGACAAAATAAAAGCAAATGACGCCCACAATTATGGCAAGCACAGCTAGTCCTGCCAAAACACCGACTGCGGTCAGATAGCGCTTACGCTTTTTCTCGTTATCCACAACAACTTTTTCGGCGCTTTTTGCCTTCTCTTCGTCAATGGTATTGCTGTTTGCGTCTTGCACAACTATGTTAGGCTTGTCCCTCACACTTTCAGCGTTCATATCTTTGTTTTCAGCGTCATTCGCCATTTTTTCGACTTTTTCTTCTTTCATATCGATATTATAATAAAAAATTTATGAAATTTGCAAATAAAAAATAAAATTTATAGAAATATTAAATTTGAATATTGACAATTTAAAAAATGTATGATAAAATATAGTCATAAGTTGGAGGGAATTATGGATTTAAACAACCTATCTGTTGAAAGTCAAGCAGCGTTTATCTTAGCAATCGTGTTCACAATCATTTCAATCGCAGGAGCAATCATCTACTTTAGACGTAGAGAAGATGCTGGGAATGTGCTTAAAATTTTAACTGCCATCGTCTTTCCATTCATCGCGGTATTCTGCTGGGTATACATGCTCTTGAATGTGCTCGCAAACTTTGACATCGGCACAAGTTTCTATTCAGCACTCTTAATCACACTTGGTTTCTTCGCTATTGTTATTGGTATCTACTATCTTGTCATCTACGCCCAAAAGCGCAAAAAAGAGCGTGAAGAGCAAAGAAAAATTGAAGAAGAACAAAAAAGAGCGGAAGAAGAGGCAAAATATCTTCAAAAACTTGAAAACGATGTGAACAAACTCCAAAAGAAAGTTGACGACAACGAAAAAGCAAAGGTAGAAAAAGAAACAAAGAATACTACAAAGAAAACTAAAAAAAGCACAAAATAAAAAAACAAGTTATTATATAAAAAATTAAAAGAGCGAAAATTTCGCTCTTTTTTGTTACACAAATCAAAATAAAATAACACCAAGAAGTAATTTAAATATTTTCATCGCTTCAAAGTGTCATTATTTAATATGCATTATTTCACAATTAAGTTGACAAGGCGCTTTGGCACAACAATCTTTTTAACTATTTGTTTACCTGATAATAACGGCGCAACCTTTACGTCGGATGTGATTTTTTCGATAAATTCATCTTCGCTTAGACTTGTTTCAACATCTAGCCTAGCCACAATCTTACTATTGATTTGCACGGCAATCTCCACTTTTTCAAGTGAAATCTTTGCTTCGTCATATCCTGGATAACGCTGATTGAAGATTGAATACTCTTCGCCTATCTCCTCCCAAAGCTCTTCCGTAAAGTGTGGAGCAGATGGAGCAAGGAGAATAAGTAAATCTTTCACAACCTTTTTCTTAAACTCGCCATTTTTGCCCTTAGTGTCATATTTGTACATAGCGTTCACTAGTTCCATAATGCGAGCAATGGCACTATTGAAAGAGAAAGTTTCGAAGTTTTCAGCAACCTCTTTTATCGTTCTGTTCAAAACATAGTCAAGTTCCTTTTCCTCTTCGCCGTAAACATTTTCTCCGACAGTATCTTTCCATTTCAAAACGATACGCTCAACTCTCTCCATAAAGGCTTTCATGTGTTTCAAGCCCTCATCATTCCATATTCCGCCATCAATATACTTAAGAGAAAACATCATGTGAAGGCGGAGAGCGTCACTGCCATAAGTCTTTACGTAGTCATCGGCAGTCTTTGACGTGTTACGCTTACTCATCTTCTTGCCGTCTGCTCCAAGCACCATGCCTTGATGGAAAAGTCTTTGGAAAGGCTCGTCAAAGTCAAGGCAACCAATATCACGCAAAAACTTTGTGATAAAACGAGAATATAATAGGTGCATTGTGGCATGCTCAACCCCGCCCACATAGCAGTCAACTGGCAGCATCTTGTCAACATACTGCCTGTTGAAAATCTCTTTGTCATTTCTGAGAGATTCAGGATAGCGAAGTTGATAAAAGGAAGAATCCACAAAGGTGTCGAGAGTGTCCGCTTCGCGCTGAGCATCACGCCCGCACTTTGGACATTTAACATTCATATATTCCTTGCACTTGCCGAGCGGACCTTTTCCGTCTGGCTTATAGTCGGTTATATGAGGTAAAACAACAGGCAAATCTTTCTCTGGTACAGGCACAGCACCGCAGTGTGGGCAGTGAATGATAGGAATAGGGCAACCCCAATAGCGCTGTCTAGCCACCGACCAGTCACGGAGTTTGTAGTTGACTTTCTTTCTGCCAGCGCCTATTTTTTCAAGTTTTTCAACTATTTTAATCTTTGCATCTTCACTCTTCATACCGCTAAATTCGGCGGAGTTACAAAGTTCGCCATATTCGCAGAAAGGAAGTTCCGTATCGGTCTTGCCAACTTCATTGATAACCTTTTTGATAGGAAGATTGTATTTTTTCGCGAAATCATAGTCGCGCGCGTCATGTCCAGCCACGCCCATAACAATGCCTGTTGCGTAGGTGGAAATGACATAGTCAGCAACAAACACTGGCACCTTTTCGCCTGTCAGTGGATTTATGACATAACTGCCAGTGAAACAGCCAGTTTTTGGAGATGTGGTGCTTGTGCGTGTAATTTCATCCTTTTTGGAGGCGTTCAAAATATATTCCTTAACCGCACTTTCCCTTTCCTTTGTCACAAGCTTTGGCACAAGTTTGTGTTCTGGCGCAATGACAAGGAATGTTACGCCGTAAATTGTGTCCACGCGCGAAGTATAAACGGTTAATTTTTCATCGCTGTTTTCAAGTTTAAAGTCGACTTCCGCGCCCACGCTCTTACCAATCCAATTTCTCTGCAAAGTCTTAGTCTTCTCTGGCCAGTCAATCGTGTCAAGGCCTGAAAGGAGTTCTTCAGCATAGTCAGTGATTTTAAAGAACCATTGACGCATATTTTTTCTAACAACTTCACTGCCACAGCGCTCGCATACACCATCAACGACCTGCTCGTTGGCAATTATGGTGTTACATGATGGACAGAAGTTGACTGGCGCTTCCTTTTGATAAGCAAGCCCCTTTTTGAAAAGTTGAATGAAAAGCCACTGTGTCCACTTATAGTATTCAGGGTCACAAGTGATAAGTTCATACTCCCAGTTGAACATACCGCCCATTTCTTTAAGTTGTTCTTCCATAACCTTGATGTTGTGGCGAGTGCTGTCCTCTGGATGGATGCCAGTCTTTATCGCATAGTTTTCCGCAGGAAGTCCAAACGCGTCAAAACCCATTGGCTGAAAAACATTATAGCCTTGAAGTCTTTTAAATCTGCCAAAACTATCAGAAAGTCCAAAGTTCCACCAGTGACCTAAATGCAAACTCGCTCCGCTAGGATAGGAAAACATCTCCAAAAGATAGAATTTTTTATCTAATTTCTTTTCGTCAAAGTTATAAAGTTTGGTATCTTCCCAAATCTTATTCCACTTTTTCTCAATCGCAACAAAGTCCATACTTTTCTCCTAAATTTCTTCTATAAGTATATATTTTACAGAGTTTATATTAAATTGTCAAACCTTTTTAAAGATTGAAAAACAAATAAAAGTTAAAAAAATGAAATGTTATAGATTAGTTCAATTTTCGTTTATTAGGCAATACCACTTTGAATGGTGCAAATTAAACAATAAGAAGTCTTGCTTAATCTTTAAAGGCAAAAATGATATTAGCAATTCAAATCCACCTACGCATTTTGTCCAGCTATCGCTCCGTCAGAACAAGCACAGACAAGTTGTTTAAGTTTGCCCGCGCGAATATCTCCCACCGCGAATATACCTTTAATTGATGTTTCCATATATTCATCGGTTAAAATATATCCATTTTCATCAAGTTTCAAAGCTTTAAAGAGTGAAGTATTAGGCTTTTTGCCAAGTTCCACAAAGAGTGCAGAAGTTTTGATTTTTTCTTCCTTACCTTCAACTTTAAAAGTAACGCCTTCCACCTTTTTCTCGCCGATAACCTTTAAATCTTTGACATTTGAGAGAACTTTTATCTTTTCGTTTTTGTTATGCTTTGCATATATGCTCATATCTTCACTGTCAAGAATAGTCACCGATTTGCACACACCCACAAGGTCCAACGTGCCTTTAATGCCACTGCCCTTTCGTGATGCCACTGCAACATCCTTATCCTTATAGAAATTTGCATCACATACCGCGCAATAACTCACCCCGCGCCCTAGAAAATCATCTTCGTTTGAGCCAAGTTTGTTGTAACTTAGTCCGCTTGCGATTATCACACCTTTTGCGGTATAACTATCTTTTTTGCCAACCAAAATTTTATTCTCTGCCGAAAAATCGACATCCACAATCTCATCACTTATCGATACGACACCAAGATGTTTAACTTGCTTAATAAAATTTTCGGCAAGCGCTGCCCCAGAAACTTCGGCATAGGAAGGAAAATTCTCTATCTTTTCAATCGACCAAAGCACACCACCAAGCATCATCTCTTCAATGATTGCCACATTTTTTCCACGGCGTTTAGCATATATAGCGCTCATCATACCACCAACGCCACCGCCTAGCACCAAAACATCAAACTCTTTCATATATACTCCTAATTAAAAATTTTTATTAATTATCTACTTTGAAATCTATTTTTTTATAAACACAATAATTTTTTATTTCACCTGTAAATACATAAATATTTGTTTTATTCTCTACAACCAATTCATCTTTATTTTGCCAAAATCTATATGTTATAGACTTTGATTTATCAAAAATCATGTCTTTTGTCCAATTCAGTTTTTGGTAAGCGTTTTCTTGATATTTTTCAACCACACCATAATTACAAAAAATTAAAATTTCATTAGATGATATTGTTTCTATTTCATCATCTAAACTTTGTTTCGTTCCAACCTTTTTATAGACACCAAATAATCTCTTGTCGTGTTCAACTTTGGTTGGTAAAACATCGCTATAAGTTAATTTTTTATAATCTTCAAAACTATTACTAAACTTTTCAAAAACAAGTATATGTGATTTATTCAAACATTTTTCTTTGTTAATAAAGGCATGGTCTTTTGCATTAGTTATGGAAACATATAATTTATCATCCACAACTTGATATAATTCTGCCACAGGTAAAAAATATGTGTTAAATATAATTTTCTTGTCTGTCGCATAATAAAACCAAGGAGACGTTCCATCAACATTAAATGCTAAAAATTTATATGGTGTAAAATATTTCAATTTTTCAACATCATTTTTAGCATTTTTTATGTTTTTATATATTCCAAATAATTTCCAAACTCCAACAATTTCTGTTAATCTTTTTGCCCTAACTTTATTGCCATAATACAATTTATTTTCCAAAAAAGATAAATCATATAGTTGTTTATCAATTATTTTTTGAAAGGATGCCAGATTTATTTTTAAATCTCTTTGCTTCTTTAATAAAAATTGTTTTCTAGCCAAATCATCTAAATCAAAATATTCTCTAATTTCTTCTAATGAAAAATTTAAATCTTTCAGAAATAAAATTTTTTTAAGCCTATTTATTTGACTTTCATCAAAAAACCTATAACTTGCTTTTGATTTTTCAGCACAGTTTAAAAGTCCTTTGTCAATATAAAATCTTATTGCGCGTGTAGTGATTTTTAGTTCTTTTGCCACTTTACCAATTTGGTATAAATTTTCCATATTTTCTCCATTGACTTTAACCTTAACGTTAATGTTATTATAAGTTCGACAGAAAATATTGTCAATAAAAAGGAGTAAAATATGAAAGAAAATAATGAAAAAATTGAAAATTTAAAAATCATGCTAGCCCAAAACAACGATACCTCAAATAAAACTAAATTTTTATTAAAACAAGTTTCCACCGACTTTTTAAACAAATTCTTTGATAACAATGTAAAAGAAAGCGAAAAAATTGATAATGACAGTGAAAAGATTTGTCCATATAATCAGTATGTCTTTGATAATCACGGAAAACCTTTTCAGGTATATATTAATTTAGGTGATTCCTATTTTGAATCACTTCAACTTATTTTTGCAACTGAAAACATTAATGAATATGAAGAAATAATTATTGATATTTATAATGAACAAAACAAATACAACAAGCCAAAACTAGCCAAAATGGTAGATAATTCTACTCTGAGTAAATTTACTAACTCAAATTTAACAACTCAAAATATTTCTATACAACACTTAACAAGAAAAGAACAAAAATACTTATCTTTACGCAATCTCAATTTTTTGGAACTCTTTAAAGACCCACAAAAAAATTATGTTTTGATTGCTGTTTGTGAAAAAAGCAAATATCTTAAAAGTAATCAAACCGAAAGCAAAAAGACAAACATAGATGTTAAATTTATAAAAGAAAAAGAAAAATAAACTTAAAAAAATACCTTGTGCTTTAATATTACAAGGCATTTTTTCTTTTTACTACAAATTATTCTTTTTGAAATCTTTGTATTTTGGAAAATCGGTGTCCGAGAAACTTTCGGATAGTTTTTCAAGTAAGTCCTTTTGCTGAACACTCAAATTCTTTGGCGGTTCACTTTTTAGTGTGACAAGAAGGTCGCCATACGCCTCGCGGTTCAAAATCTTCACGCCCTTTCCTTTTAATCTCATAATTGTGCCACTCGGCGTTCGCTCTTTGATATCCAAAACAAACTTGCCTTTTGGAAGAGGTATTTCAACCTTGCCACCAAGTAGTAACGTGGTGAAAGGTAGATACAAATCATAGGACAAATCCACTCCGTCACGCTTAAAGAGTTTGTGCTTTGCCACCGTGATTTTGATGTTCAAGTCACCATTTGTGCCACGCCCAAGTGGAGCATTTCCTTCGCCACGCATTCTAACCGTCTGTCCGTCATCAATGCCTGCTGGAATTTTAACGGTTATCTCCTTCTGCACGCGTTTATAGCCTTTGCCAGCACACTTGTCACACTTCTCCTTAATCACCTTACCTGTTCCGCCACACTTCGGGCAAGCGCCTTCTCTTATCGTGGTGCCAAACATGGTATTTTGCTGTATTCTCACTCTACCCAAGCCCTTACAATCTGGACAAGTGGAGAATGCTGTTCCATTCTTTGCGCCTGTTCCAGAGCAAGCGTCACAAGTTTCCACCTTGCCAACTGTTATTGTCTTTTCCACGCCAAATAGCGCCTCTTCAAAAGATAATTTCATAGCAAGATTGATGTCTTCGCCTCGCTCATTCACACGGCTACGGCGACCTTCGCCACCAAATGCGGAAAAAATGTCAGAGAAGATATCGGAAAAGCCTCCGCCGAAGCCACCAAATCCACCGCCACCAAAGAAATCTGAGAAGCCTCCACCTTGACCACCGCTAAACTGCGGGCCGTCAGCAGAGCCGAATTGGTCATAATTTGCACGCTTTTTATCATCGCCCAAAACTTCATACGCTTCATTTATTTCCTTGAATTTCTCAGCAGCATCTGGCGCTTTATTTAAGTCTGGGTGGTATTTTTTGGCAAGGCGACGATATGCCGACTTAATCTCATCGGCACTCGCATTCTTATCCACTCCCAAAATACCATAATAATCTTTACTTGCCATAATTTTTCCTTTAAACTCTAAAAATCAATTTGTGCTAAATTACTTATTCTCGTCATCCACAACAACTTCTGGGTCGGAGCCGTTGTTATCGTTGTTACCATTATTGCCAGCGTTAGCGTTATTTTGAGCAGATTGATACATCTTTGAAACTATGCCGTTTGAAGCGTTTGTGAGTTCATCAATCGCCTTTTTAACAACTTCGATATCTTCATTTTCAAAGTCTTTCTTAGCCTTATCGATGGCTTCTTGAAGTTTCTTCTTGTCGTCATCTGTGAGTTTATCTCCGTTATCTTTTAATAACTTTTCAAGGCTATAAACAAGGTTATCAGCCTGATTCTTTGTTTCAACAAGTTCCTTTCTCTTCTTATCTTCCTCAGCGTGTTGTTCAGCCTCTTTGATAGCGGCTTGAATTTCATC
>CALWEZ010000021.1 GCA_944377455.1 uncultured Clostridia bacterium | reverse complement strand
CAACGTGATTGAAGAGACCTATGAAACTGGCAGTTTTCTTGAAATCAACAAACTTTTCAACATAGAGATTTTCACATTAGATGACAAGCCGACTTGCGGAGAGATAATTGGACTACTTGCAGAGTATTACACACTGAAACTCTACAAAAATGAAGAAATTTTTAAAGACTTTTAGAAATGATATTTAACGTATCATTTTTTTATTTTATTAAAGATAAATCCACTCAAAGTAGTTACATTTAAGCGGATTTGATGAATGTTGCGATTTAGTTTATTGTGTTTTACAAATTTAAATTGATTTTTACTTTATCAGCCGAGAAAGTTTATTCAATTTTTGTTTGTTTTGTTTTTTGTAGGCGAGATAGAAGGTCACGGATGCGTCATCGTCTAAAATCGGCAGGCTTATGCGGTCAATCTCACTATGCATCTTAATTATAGTAAAATAGTGATTTTTTGTCAAATGCAAGCGCTTAAAATATGACGATTATTTATTTTAAGATATTTGAATAATTAAAATTAATAAAAAAATTGCTAAAAACACCATAAAATATCATAAAAAAATCAATAAAAATCGTATTTTTTTGATTAATAATTTGATTTTTTATATATTTATTAAAAATTTTGCTTTTTATCACATAACTCGGCAAAGTAGACATGCAAGTATTGTGCCAACAATTGAGCATAGCAAGGCGACAGGTATGGCGTAGAGAAGTTTTTTCACTTTTGTCTGCGATAGGTAGACGGTCGCCACATAGAAAATCGTTTCACTACAGCCCATGATGACGCAGGCGCAACGCGTGATGTAACTGTCCGCGCCGTATGAGGCAATTACATCTTCAAGAAGGGCATAACTGCCACTGCCTGTGAAAGGGCGAAGTAGCACAAGTTCGGTGAGTTCTGGTGGCACGCCGAGTGCGTTGAAGATAGGCGACAAAATTTGAGTTAGCCAGGTGGTTATTCCGCTGACGCGAAGTAGCGCCACTGCAATCATGATGGATGCGATAAAGGGGAAGATGTCCACCACAAGTTTAATCGCGCCCTTTGCGCCTTTGACGAAATAATCGTAGGTGTTGATGCGCTTATATATGCAATATAGGAAAAGCAATATGAACAAAATAGGTAGGACATACGCACTCATTTCTTCTTCCTACCTTTTAATTTTTGGCGCAATTTTTCAATGCCGTGCACAAGTAAAATTCCCATAATCGTTGTTATCACTGTCACAATCAAGGTCGGCAATATGATGTCGGCGGAGTTTTCGCTTCCAGCGCTTGCGCGTAAGCCTATCACTGTCGTTGGCAAAAGTTGAATGGATGTGGCGTTGATGACAACAAGCATAATCATGGCAAAATTCGCCTTGCCGGTTTTATCGTCTAGTGCCTGCATGGCGCGTATGCCCATCGGTGTTGCCGCGTTTCCCACGCCGAGCATGTTTGCGGAGATGTTGAGCGCAATCAACTTTTCTGTTTCTTCATTGTCGATTTTAAATATCCTTTTGATGAGTGGACGAAGTAGTTTTGCAAGTTTCTTCGATAGACCGCTGGCGTCGATAAGTTCAATAAAGCCGAGCCAAACCACATACACCGCACAAAGTTCAATGCAAAGTTCAAGCGCTTCGGTTGAAGCACCTATCATCTCGCTGAGCATGGCGGACGGATTGACGATTAAAAGCACCAGCATGGAAGCAAGCATCATGATGAGCCAAAAGATATTCATATTTATTTTTATGCTTTGTGTAACTAAAAAAGTCATTTTTGTGAAATTTGGTGTTTTTTGTTAAAATTGCAAAATAAATCTCTTTAGCATTTTGTGGATATGTGGATAAAAATTGACTATTTTTGAAAAATTTGATAAACTTAAAATATGGGAAACTATATGATTGATGTTCATGCGCACCTTGATGCGTTCGAAGATGTGAAAGATGTGATTAAAGAGGCAAAAAAGCGTGGTGTTAAAAAGATTGTCACGGCTGGCTACAATCTTTTATCATCAAAAAGGTCGATGAAAATAGCAAATGAGTTTGACGGTGTCTACGCAGTTGTCGGTGTGCATCCAGAGAATGTGGAAGAAGTGGATAAAAACTATCTTGAAGATTTGAAAAGTTTAGCGATTAATAAAAAAGTTGTCGGTATCGGCGAGATAGGGCTTGACTATCACTTCACAACTGAAACGAAAGAAAAACAGAAAAAGATGTTTATAGACCAGATAGAACTTGCAAACAATTTAGGTTTGCCGATTGTTGTGCATAGCCGTGACGCCATGGGCGACACTTTGGAAATTTTAAAAACGCACACACCAAAATTTGGCGGACTTATGCACTGCTACAGTGGAAGCATAGAGAGCGCGAAGGAACTATTAAAACTCAACTTCTCTTTTTCGTTTGGTGGAGTTTGCACATTTAAGAATGCTAAAAATGTTTGCGCGGTAATTGAGAATTTACCTCTTGAAAAAATCATGCTCGAAACCGATTGTCCATATCTCGCACCAGTGCCACATCGCGGAGAGAGAAACGAGCCGAAATATATTCCGCTCATTGCAGAGAAGATTGCAGAACTTAAAAATGTGAGTTTAGAAGAAGTTGTTAACGAGACTACCGAAAACGCAGAAAAATTATTTAATTTAAAAAATCATTAAAAATGGGTTAAAAATCGCAAAAAATTCAAAAAAAAGTGCATTTTTATTAACTTTTTGTGAAAAAATACGGAAAAATCTTTAAAATCATGCAATAAAATATATGAAAAATATTTTAAAAATAATTATTTTTGTGTTAGAAATTAATAAAAAATAAAGGATAAAATATGTTTAATTTTAAAAAGAAATATGGTCAAAATTTTTTGACTGACAAAAATTTGTTGAATGCCATTGTCAGTGATGCAGGAATAGAAAAGGATGATTTTGTTATTGAAATCGGTGCGGGTGCTGGCGCGCTTACCGAAGTTATTTCATCGCGCGCTAAAAAGGTGGTGGCGTTTGAGATAGACAGCGAACTTGAAGGCACGCTAAATTCGTTGAACTTAAAAAATGTCACTTTCCGCTTCGAAGATTTTATGAAGGTAGATTTAAAGGAGTTTAAGGAGTCGTTTAAGGTTGTGGCAAATCTTCCTTACTACATCACAACACCTATCATCTTTAAACTACTAGAGGAGACCGACAAACTTATCTCGCTCACCGTGATGGTGCAGAAGGAGGTTGCCGAGCGTATGGTGGCGGACACATCTGGCGACTACGGCGTGCTTTCTGTTATGCTCGCTTTCTATGGGCAGGCAAAAATCACAAGAATTGTGAAGCGAAATATGTTTTATCCAGAGCCGAATGTTGACAGTGCGGTTGTCACACTTAAAATAGAGAAAAAATATTATGTTGATAAGTTAACGTTTTATAGATTTGTGAAAACAGCCTTTTCCATGCGTCGAAAAACGCTTCTCAACAATCTTTCAACCATATATTCAAAAGACCTTCTAAAACAGACCTTCAGCGAAGATTTCTTAAAGCGCAGGGCAGAAACGCTGACAATAGACGAGTTTGTGGAAGCATATAAGAAAATTTTGGGACAGACACCAACTTCGCTTAACGCCGACACGAAAAATTGAAAATTTTTCTAACGGCTACTCCGTTGGTTTCTCTTCCCAGTCCTCTTCAGCGTCGTAAACTGCACTTCATTTCGTGGTTTGATTGTTTTCAAACCACTTACCATTCGTTTGTTTACTCCTTATCCCCAAAAATGATAAACATTTTCGGGGACCCCCATTTGATTTTCGATTTATGCTCGCCGAACAAAGTTCTACGCTTCACAAAATCAAAAATTGTTTTAGAGTATGAAAGTATGGCGTTGCAAGCGAAGAGATTTGATTATAGGAAAAATAAACCTTTATTAAATTTTTCCACAACTCTTCACTGAAAATCTTTGATTTTCCTTCACTGGAAGTCAACGGCTTCCTTTCACTCTTCACTTTTTATAAGGGCGACAATTTAAAAGGTTGGACAAAGAACAGGAAATTTGATTTATCAAATCTCTTAGATATCGAATCTCGTCATCATCTCTGCCACAGGCAAGCTCCATGGCGATGTATGTGGCAAGAAGTATCATACTTTCCTTATCATCCATACTTTTTTATATTCTAAAACCAAATTCCGAGTGAAAAATTTGATTTGTAAAAAAAAATAATCTTGTTATTTAAAAATGTGTATTTTAATCCATTTATAAGGCGTTTTCCAAAAATTTCTTTAAGTATTTTCAAATTTAGGCAGAAAAAATATGTAAATGTGAGTAAAAGTGTCGTGACTTTTGCGAAAAATGTTGTATAATAAAGTTATTTAAAGGAGAGAAGTATGGATTTTCAAACATTAATTTTCAAAATGAAAATGATAGAAAAAGAAAGAAAAGAAGATGCGGTTGCTGTGTGGAATTTCCAAAACGAAGATTATAGTTGCAGTGCTAAAAAATTTATTGATTGGCTATCAAATTTAAATGAGTCAAACATTAAAAATATTGAATTTAAAGGTTTCAATTTTGAATTTAAAATATGTGAAGAACAAGTAGGGTTTTATGCCTATTATTTTAACGGCAACAAAATGAATTATAATTATAGGGCAATTTCAAATGGTAAAATTGAAGCCAAATATATCTTAGAAGATATGACAACTTTGAAAAATAAATTGCTCTTAAGATATAATTTGATTGGCAGAAATTCATATACACTTTTCAATCAATATGATGAATCAAGTGTTTTTAAATTCAAACACCCATCAGGCGAAAAGGAGTTTGCTAGTCTTAGTTATGAAAATTGGGGAGTGGATAATCATATTGGAATGTTAGATTTTTTTATGAGTTATTTTAAAGATAGAAACGGCAACTATAAGTTTGAAATTGAAAGCGAACCGGGTTATGACTTTTTAAGAGTAAACGGATTAAAAATCGAGAATAAAAAGATATACTATTTTTCACAAATTTTAGAGTATGTCGCTGAAAATGGTGGAATATCAAGTTGGTATACAGTTGAAAATCACGGATACTTACTTCTTGGTTCGCCGGAACAGATTGCGCGAGAAATTTGTGTCGATATGGAACGAGAAAAAGAAAAATGGGCTAATTTTAGTGAAGAGTATGGTGGCGCAAACAAATTTTTACTAGAACTTAATGAGTTACAAAAACTTGCCAAAGAAATTTAAAATTTTTCTTTTTTCAACTATACTATATTCAAAAGATTTTGCAAAATTGTAAATGTGAGTGAAAGTGTCGTGACTTTTACGAAAAATGTTGTATAATATGATTGACGATAGGAGCGAAGATGAAGTTTAGCGAAAAACTTAAGAAGTTGAGACAGGAGAAAAATCTTACGCAAGATGATTTGGCGGAGAAGATTTTTGTCACTCGCACAGCCATTTCGAAGTGGGAGACCGACAACGGCTATCCAAGCATTGAAAGTTTGAAACTGCTGGCAAAACTTTTCAACACAACAATCGATGACCTTATCAGCGAAGAAGATATAAAGATTAAGGAAGATTTGGGACTTAAAAACTCCAAAATCAATCACTATATAGCACTTGGCGGGCTTGGAGTTTCCATTGTTTGTGCGATTTGCTTATATTTTATCAGAAACGCAATCTTATTTGGCGTGATAACCGCGCTTGCCATTCTCGGCGCTTGCCTATACTTCACATTCACGCAGTTGTCACTAACCTATTATAAAGACAAAAAACTGACCAAAAAGCAACTAACCTACAACAAGTTTAGAGAAATCTTATCCGCCATTCTAGTCTTTTTAGTTCTGTTTGCAGTGGTAAGAAATATTTAAAAGGAGAAAAGATGAAAGATTTAAAAGCAAAGTTAGAGCGGTTTAAAACTAAATACAAGATGATTATGCCGAAAGAATATGAAGATTTTATCTATTCGATAGATAAAGATTCCTATCACAATAAAGTCATAAAATTTAAAGATAGAGAAATTGTGATAGACCGATTTCTTACATCAAGCAATGAGCCGGAATATGACATTTTGGTGCGTTATGAAGATTCTTGGCAAGCAAAATTTGGCACGCCTGACACTCACGAATTTTTAACAATAGCCGTAGATAACGGCGATAACGGAATAGCAATCAAGGTGCTTGGCGAAGATTTAGGCAAGATATATTATTTAGAATATCGAGATAACGTGGATGTGTATGGGATAATTGAAGATGAGCCTATAAGTGTTCATATCTACAAACTGTTTGATAGTTTTCAAGAGTTTAAAGACTATTTAGACAATGCACCAATTGCTGGCGCAAGAAAATATGGCAGAATAAAATAAGGAGTTTTTTATGGAAAAGAAAACATATATTTGCCCGGTTTGTGGGTATGACAAGTTAGGCGGAAGTCCATATGACATAACAGGTGAACCTAGTTTTGATATCTGCTCTTGTTGCGGATTTGAGTATGGTTATGACGATATGAATTGTGGATATACATTTGAAAGTTATAGGAATAAATGGATAAATGATGGCGCAAAGTGGTTTGCTAAAAGAGAAAAGCCTAGAAAATGGAATTTAGAAGAGCAATTGAAAAATTTGGAAGGACTTGATACTAATTATGCTAAACTGAAATTTGATACTAATGGAAAGATTCTATCACCTTCAAACTATAAAAATTGGTCTATTAGAGTTGAAGGTGATTATAAAGTTGGATTTAATATCTATCTTGAAAACTTACTAACGAATGAAAAACTCAATAAGTATTATGAAAATTTTCAAATGTTAGAGTCAGATTGGAATTATGAAGTTGATTGGAATAATAAAAAGTAGGTGGAGAATATGGAAAAGAAAAAATATATTTGCCCGGTTTGTGGGTATGACAAGTTGGAACAATCGCCAGCAGAGAGTTACGAGATTTGTCCGTGTTGCGGATATGAATTTGGAACTTGCGACTATTATTGCAATTCTAATTATCCGGTCGATGTGGGGTATGAATTTAACTATAAAGAAGATGAGAAATTTTATAGTTATGTAAGGGAACTTTGGTTTAGACAAGGGTGTAAATGGTATCACAAAGAAAAAATGCCGAGAAATTGGAATATCAAAAAGCAGTTGTTGAATACAGGTCTAAGCGAAAGCGAAATTGATAAATTGCTTGAAAATTATAAAAGTATTTAATCATATTTCAATTAACAAAAAAAAGGATAGTGAATATCCTTTTTATTTTTAAAGTTTTTATATAAAAATACTTCCGTTTCCTTTCTATCTTAATCCAGCATAGGCAAAACATCCACCGAGAAGGTGGCGGTTATCTCGGGATAGACCTTGGCGGTGACTTTGTATAGGCCGATGGTTTTGATTGGCTCTTTAAGGTCAATCTTCTTTTTGTCGAGATTGATGTTGATTTGAGACAGCGCGTCGGCAATCTCTTTACTGGTCACCGAGCCGAACATCTTGCCGTTCGCTCCGCATTTAATTTTGAGAGTGACAACTTTTCCTTCAATTTCGCTGGCGAGAGCCTTTGCGCTTTTAATCTCTTCTTGTTTGTGGAATTTTTGTGCGCTCTTTTGTCCGCTATTTTCGTTTAGTGCCGTGTTATCCGCGCGCTTTGCGAGATTATTTTTGAAAAGATAGTTGCTTGCAAACCCATCGGCAACTTCCTTTATTTCGCCCTTTTTGCCTGTTCCTTTGACATCTTTAAGTAATACAACTTTCATTTTTGCTCCTTTTATTATCATATTTTAAAGCATTTTTGTTTTGTTTGTCAAGAATTGGCAATAATTTTAGCGGAGGAAAGTATGGATATTCGTTGCAGAAAGACAAGTTGTGCCTATAACGACCGCTACACTTGCAAGGCAAAGGCGATTGATATTTCAAAATCTTGCCTATGCCGAAAGTTTGAAAAGGGCGAAGAGGCGGTGGATAAAACCAAAAATATGTTCTCGCGCACGCCGAGTTACGCTCCTCAGAGAAATAGCAAAACAATTAAGATTGAGTGCTACGCACACTGCCTTTTCAACAAAAATGGACTATGCCAAGCGAACGGCATAACCTTAAATGACCTAAAAAACAGACCATATTGCATCACTTTTTTGAGAAAGTAAGGCGGTAAGTTTTAGCATATGAAATTAAAGTTGTGATTGGTGCGAAAATAACTTTGTAAATAGATAAGGTTATAATTTTGGATAAATTTTATGCGTTAAAGTTTAAGCAAGAATGTTAAAAAATTAGACTATTATAAACTTGTGTTGAAATGGTTAAAATGAGTGAATAGGGAAAATCTAAAATCATCAAAAAATGTTGAATTATAAAATTTTAGTATTGACAGCGCTGTATATGTGTGCTATACTCCCTTATGAAAGGGGAGATATATGGAACGAAAGACAAGAAAAAGTAAGGATGAAGACTTAGAATTAATGGCGTTAAATGAATTGAAAGGATATATCCCTGAATTAAAAGAGGAAATTTATTATACCGCATCGGACATGGAAGATATTTATAGTGAATTTTGTGCATACATGAGTTATTCGCATGAGATTAAAAGTCAAAGATTTAAAAATATGGAAAGAGCGTATAAAACCCTTCTTCGCCGAATAACAGGCTATGGTGAAAAACTTGGGAATTATAGGCAAATTAAGGATGAAGATTTATATAAAGAAGTGCTTTATGGCATTTTGGACATACATTCAAAATTAGAGAGTTTGTTGTTTTTACATCTAAGTAAAGCAAAAATATACGAGCCACTATGTGAGGAAATCAAGCCGATATTATTAAATAATGAGAGAATTATTAAACAAGTGTTTGGCGTAAGTTTCTTCTATTATGAAAATAGGAACAAAGTCTACAATCATCAAAGATATTATGTGGATTGCAAGGCGGTTGGAAATATCGAGAGTGATGAAAGTGGCGTGCCTCTTCCTGACGGTTTTGCTTCAAGTTGTGTGCATAAAGGGATATGGCTGTATGATGAGAGAAAAAAGAAATATGATATATTAGGTAAGGAAGTTGTGAGAATTGACCCAAGCGAAAAATTTAACAATGTTTTACTCGAAGTTGTCGACCTAGAAAGAAACTGGGAGAGGAGTAATTAATCTTACCAACATACTTTTGCCAAAACCTATCTTCTGCTCTACATCTCAAAAATCCATATAAATACTAGCGAAATCGCTAGTATTTTTTCATTTGCTGTCAATTTCAAAATTCACTGACACCTACCGA
>CALWEZ010000020.1 GCA_944377455.1 uncultured Clostridia bacterium | reverse complement strand
AATTCCACTTCCCAAGCGTCGCCATCAAGTCCATCACTAGCCACATTTGTTTCTGGAATGCTTACCTTTGATATTTTTTCTAAAATTTCTTTGTTTTTAAGTTTATAGGTCTTATCTATAACAGTAACGCCACGTTCTTCACCAGTGGTAAATGTTATAGTTGGATTAATTTCGCTCTCTTTAATTTCGATTGTAAAACTTGCTAGGTCATAACCTACTCTCATCATACCAAAATTTTTCCAAGTGAACTTAAAATTTTTCATATGAATTTCTCCTTTCTTTTACAAAATTTTCGCTCTTCTAAATCAATAATTTTCTCTCGCAATAACGGAAAAGTTATCAACATCAAGACTAGCTCCACCAATTAAAGCACCATCTAAACATGGAAGAGAGATGATTTTTTTATAGTTATTTATATCAATACTTCCACCATAGACAATATTAATTTTTGTCTTATCATTATATAGATAGGCAATTTCTTTTCTAATCAAACCAACCATCTTTTCGATATCTTTAAGCGTGGCGGTCTTACCAGTTCCTATCGCCCAAATAGGCTCATAGGCAATTATCACACTTTCAAGTTCGTTCTCGTATAATCCTTTCAGTGCGTCATCAAGTTGCTTTTTAACGAACGCGCCTGCCTGTTTCGCCTCACGCGTTACCTTATCTTCGCCCACGCAAAGGATGACTTTCAAACCTTGCGACAGTGCCATTTTGATTTTTTTGTTTATTAATCTATCCGTCTCTTTAAATTTGCTTCTTCTCTCAGAATGTCCAATTATGCAATAAGTGACGCCAGCGTCTTTAAGCATAGAAGCGGAAATTTCGCCAGTGTTTTTGCCTGCTTCCACATCAGAGACATTTTGCGCGCCGATTTCAATTTTACTGCCGTCCAAAAATTGTTTTGCAATGCAAAAATGAGTATAAGGCGGACAAACTATTATTTTGTTCTTGCTCCCTGCCGTCTTTGTTGCAAGTTGCATCGAGTATGCCTTCATCTCGCTTGGCACTGTGTTCATTTTGAAGTTTGCAATAATTATCTTTCTCATAAATCTCCTTAATTTTAAGTTTTAAAATCTCTTTATCTTAAGTGACTATAAATTCTTCATAAATCGTAAATTTTAAAGCGTGTCGATAACCTCAATCGCAGGAAGAGTTTTGCCTTCCATAAGTTTCATGCTTGCGCCTCCGCCAGTTGAAAGGTGGTCGATTTTATCCGTGAAGCCCAGCGTGTTTATTGCGCCAACGCTATCTCCTCCACCGACAATCGAGTATGCCGAACTCTTTGCCACCGCTTTAGCAATCATGAAAGTGCCCTTTCTGAAGGCTTTATCCTCATACTTTCCAAGCGGACCATTCCAAACAATCTGCCCAGCACTTTTTATCTCTTTTGCAAAGAGTTTCGCCGTCTTTTTGCCTATGTCAAGCCCAATCATGTCCGCATCAAGATTGTCCGCTTTAACCACGCGGTCATATTTTAACGCCACATGGTCGACAGGGAGAATAACATTCATACCAGCCTTGCGCGCCTCGTCCAAAATGCTCTTCGCTTCATCCACAAGGCTCAAATCGACAATCGACTTTCCTATATTTATGCCCTCTGCAAGAAGAAAAGTGTATGCCATACCACCGCCGATAAGCACGGTGTCCGCCTTTCCAATTATATTTTTAATTAACGGCAATTTATCCTTGACTTTCGCACCACCAAAGATTGCCACAAAAGGTCTCTTCGGATTTTTAAACGCCTCATCAAAGACCTTAAGTTCCTTCTCAATCAAAAAGCCCACAGCATTTGGTAGTTTCAGAGCGACGCCATAGTTTGATGCGTGCTTTCTGTGTGCAACGCCGAACGCATCATCCACATATATGTCGGCATACGAGGCAAGTTCCTTCACAAAGGTAGGGTCATTTTCTTCTTCACGCGGGTCAAAACGCAAGTTTTCAATAACCAAAATGTTTCCGCTTTTAAGTTTCGAGATGTCTCTCTTTACCTCATCGCCCACAACCTTAGGGCAAAACTTGACCTTATTAGGAAAATATTTCATAAGGCACACTGCCACTGGGAAGAGCGACAAAAACTTATCATAGCCCTTAGGCCTGCCAAGGTGCGAACAAATGATAAGTTTGCAGTTTTGGTTAACAAGATATTTAATCGTTGGAATAGAAGCGTCAATTCTGGTCGCATCCAAAATATCGCCATATTTATCGAGAGGAACATTAAAGTCACATCTAAGTAACACTCTTTTGTCTTGTATGTTTTTTAAATCTCTAATGGTTCGTTTCATAAAAAATATCCCCCGTAAGTATATAATACTACTTTTCAGAGGATTTTCAAAACAAAATTAAATATTTTTAGAAAAACATTCTTTTAAAATTTCAAGACATGCATCAATATCTTTGCAGGTAGCTAGTGTCATGCGAACAGTGCTTGCCGATGGCAAATCTTTTGCATACCAAAGAAGATGCTTTCTTATGTAAAGCGTGAGCCACTCTTCGTTGTAATACTTTCGAAGCGTTTCAATATGGTCTTTGACAACCTTATACTTATCAACCACAACAGGATGTCCTTCTTTTAGCTCTTTAAATATCCAAGGCGAACCAAGTGCACCACGCCCTATCATCACGCCGTCCACACCGGTGTCGAGCATTCTGTGGTATGAGTCAATATCCACAACATCGCCATTGCCAATCACTGGAATGTGAAGTTTCGCTTTTACCTCCGCTATCGCCTCGTAGTCGGCATTTCCGCTATACCCTTGCTCCACAGTGCGCGCATGGAACACAACATAGTCCGCGCCGTTATCTTCGCACATCTTTGCAAAGTCGAGATAGTTTTCGGAGTGGTAGCCCTTTCTAAATTTAACAGAAAGTGGCTTCTTTGTCATATCTCGGCAAGTGGCAATGATATGGCCGGCAAGATGTATGCTGTCCATAAGCGCAGCGCCGTCGCCATTTTTAAGTATCTTCGGCGCAGGACAACCCATGTTAATGTCAATCGCTGGAAACTTATCCAAAACTTCACTCTCAAACGCCTTAACCATAAACTCACTCTCATGTCCAAAAATTTGTGCGACGACAAGTTTTTCGTAAGGCGAAGTGATAGTCATCAAATTGGTCTTTTTCGGATTATGCACCATAGCGCGCGTGGAAAGCATTTCGGTCACCGTGGCATCAGCACCGAATTTCACTGCCTGTTCTCTAAACCCAACATCACTCACTCCCGCCATCGGAGCAAGAAAGAGTGGACTTTCGCCAAAATCAACATTTCTTATCTTCATAACACACTCACTTTTAAATTTTTCTAAGCATATTTTAGCATACATTATATTAATTTTCAATAGTTTTTGCTTAAAAACACACAAAATTGATACATTTTTACAATAAAAAAATAAAAAATAGCATACTTTTTCGCTATTTTTAATCTTATAAAAATTTTTTCAAACAATCACTCAAACGCATTTATGATATGATTGATTTCATCGCCCAAAATTTCGATAACATCAAAGCGAACATCAGTATAATAATTTTTTGTGGTCACAAGATATAATTCTGCTGTCTTTCTTATCTTATGTTGTTTTCGTTCATCCACCGCTTCACATGGTCTGCCATACATAAGCGTGGCACGGCTTTTAACCTCCACAAACACCAAAACATTCTTATCTTTTGCGATGATATCAATTTCGCCCAAGCGGTTTTTATAGTTTGTGGCAACAATAGCATACCCCTTATCTTTCAAATATTTTTCCGCATCAATTTCGCCGATAGTTCCGTTAATTTTGTTTAATTTTTTCATATTTTTCTCTTTTTTTTGCGATATTTTCTGTATTTTTAAGCATTTTTATTATTTTTTTTACTTTTTTGCTTGTTTTTTTGATATTTTTTGATTTTTAAAATTTAAAAATTTTGCTTTATCAATCTAGCGTCATCTTGCCAAGCCTACCCTTTCTGAAATCATCCACAAGCATATAGGAAGCGCGCTCCAAGTCTACCTCGCCACCTGCAAGCACAAATTTTCTAAGTTTTGCAATATCCAAAACAGTCTGGCAATTCGGATATCTCTTTTCAACGTTTTGTGGATATTTCTCTTTGAGAAGTTTTAATAAATCTTCCGCAAGACTTACAAACTCCAAAACTTCATCACGCACACTGCCAACATAGGCAAGTTTTTTTGCCACTTCTTCGTTTTCAATATTTGGATAGAGCGTGCCAGGAGTGTCGAACACTTCAACGCCGTCCCCTGCATTCAGCCACTGACCGCTCTTCGTCACGCCAGCCTTGTTGCCAGTGACCGCCTTTGCCTTTTTGCATAGATTGTTAACAAGCGAACTTTTGCCACTGTTTGGCACGCCCACAACCATACATCTAATAGTCGGCTTAACTCCTTTCGCCCTATACTTTTCCACCTTCTTATATGCCAACTTCTTAATCTTGTCTAAGATTAAGGTGTTTTTTGAAAAGTTAGAGTTATATAAAATATAGTCCTTATTTTCACCCTTAAAATTTTCTTTCAAAGTGCCAACCCTCTTTTCATCCGCAAGGTCAATCTTATTTAAAATGTAAAGCACCGGCTTGTTTTCAGAGAGTTCATCAAGTTTTGGATTGAGTGAAGAGAGTGGGATGCGTGCATCAAGCACATAAAGGACAACATCAACTTTTTTAAGTTCTTCCTTTATCTCCTTTAACGCCTTATGCATGTGCCCAGGAAACCAATTTATCTTCATACGCTCTCCAAAAATTTTATATCAATTTTCAAAACAAAAGAAAATATTAAAAATCATCAAAAAATCCAAAAAATACCATAAAAAATTAAGAAAAAATGCGAAAAAATTGATAAAAATACTATTTTTTCTTTTTTAATAAATCTTTTCTTCGCTCTTTTGTGCGTTTTAGGCTTTGCTCATTTCTCCACTTTTCAATCTCTTGATGATTGCCAGAGAGCAATACTTCTGGAACATCTAAGCCCATAAATGAAGAGGGCCTGGTGTATTGCGGATATTCAAGTAGGCCATTTGAAAAACTTTCATTTTCTAAACTCTCACGGCTTATCACACCATCGACAAGTCGAGAGATAGCATCAACCATCACCATACTTGGAAGCTCACCGCCCGTCAAGATAAAGTCGCCAAGAGAAATTTCTTCAATATCGAATAATTCAAAAATTCTCTCATCCACTCCCTCATAGTGTCCGCAGATAAAGACAAGATGTTCTTCTATGCTTAATTCTTTCGCCATGCTTTGATTAAAAACTCTGCCCTGCGGTGAGGGAAATATAAGTTTACTTTTTTCACTTTGCACGCTTTTAATGGCGTAATATAGTGGCTCAACTTGCATAAGCATACCAGCACCACCACCGAAAGGATAGTCATCGCACTTTTTATGTTTATCCTTAGAAAAATCTCGAATATCGATAATATTTATCTCTAAAAGTTTCTTGTCAACCGCTCTTTTGATTATGCTCTCTTTAAGTGGAGCAAACATATCAGGGAAAAGGGTTAAGATGTCAATTTTCATAATCAGTCTTAGCCCCCTCATATTCCTTTCTTATCACATAGAACTTTTCGCCGTCATTTTTGAAGATGTCACTGACGAATGGCAGTTGATAAATGCGGTCATCTCCGTCCTTAATAACAATAACATCATCAAAGCCGAAGTTGTCTACCCCTTGTATTTGCCCAACATACTCGCCATTCTCATCTAAAAGTTGCTCGCCGATTAGGTCCTCGATAAGCACCGAATTTGATGGAATTTTATAGAATTCTTCCTTATCTATGTAGACTTCCACATTGCGATATTTTTCCGCGGTATTCCTATCTGGAATTTCCTTAAAGGTGGCATAGGCAAAGCCAAGACGGTAGGTGCATTTTAAAAGTTCCGCCTCTTTTTTTTCTAAGTATAATTTATGTTTGCCATTAAAAATCGCAGGGATATCAACTAGCGGAATGATTTTCACTTCCCCCTTTATACCCTGCGGTTTGACAATTTTACCAACGCACAAAAATTCCAAATTAGTCTCCAAATTTCACGAAAACTTTTTTGTGTTCTTTTGCACCGATGGACTTTATTATGGTTCTTATGGAGTTTGCCATTTTGCCATTTTTACCTATCACTTTGCCGATGTCGCTTTCATCAACAACAACATTAAAGGTGATTTGTTTTTCTTGTTCGTCCACTGTCACTTCAACCTTATCTTCATTTGTGACAAGTGTTTTAACCAAGAGTTCAAGTAACTTTTGCATCTATTTCTCCTTATTTATTTTCTTGACTTATAACGCCACTCTTAACTAAAATTGACTTTGCAGTTTCAGTTGGAAGAGCGCCATTCTTGAGCCACTTTGTTGCTTTTTCGTTATCAACCTTAATCTCTGCTGGATTTGTGAGAGGATTGTAAGTTCCAAGTATGTCGATGAACTTGCCATCTCTTGGGCTCTTAGAATCTGCAACAACAACACGATAGAATGGTGACTTTTTATCTCCAAGTCTTGTCAATCTAATTTTAACAGCCATTTTCTTTCTCCTTTTAATAAAATTCCTTAGTTTTAGTTCTAAAAATTCAAAAAATGCACTAAAAATTCAATTATTTTTGATTTTTTTGCTATTTTTAATTCATTTTTTATATTTTTAAAACTTTTTATATATAAACTGACATTCGTCAGAATATACCTAATAATTAAATATTTTGTGATTATTAATGTTTTAACTAAATTAATTTTTTATTATTTTTCGATTATTTTTTGTATTTTTACTTTGTAGGTTTAATTTTTTAGTTTAATATTTTTTTTGATTTTTTTAAGACTAAAATAGTCCTCTTAGTCCACGCTTGTTTTTGAGTTGCTTCATCATCTCTTTTGACTGCTCCAACTGCTTCAAAAGTTGGTTAACCTGCTGAATACTTGTGCCACTGCCATCGGCAATGCGCTTACGCCTTGAAGCTTTGATGATGTCTGGGTTCAAACGCTCTTCCTTTGTCATGCTTTGAATAATTGCCTTGTTGACTGCGAGTTGACTTTCGTCGATGTTCACGCCTTTAAGTTTGTTGCCAACGCCTGGTATCATTCGCACGATGTCGTTAAGACTGCCCATCTTTTTAAGGTTTTCCATTTGAACAAGGTAGTCCTCAAAGGTGAAGGAGTTTTCGCGGAATTTTTCTTCCAACTTTTTCGCCTCTTCTTCGCTGACCGCTTCTTGTGCCTTTTCGATTAAGGATAGCACATCGCCCATGCCGAGTATTCTTGATGCAATTCTGTCTGGATGGAAAGGCTCGATATCTCCTATTTTTTCGCCAACACCTGAAAATTTGATAGGTTTACCTGTGATTGCTTTTATGGAAAGCGCAGCACCGCCACGCGTGTCGCCGTCAAGTTTGGTAAGTATAACACCGCTGATGTCTAGGTCCTTATTAAAACTTTCGCTTATTGTCACAGCGTCCTGACCAGTCATGGCGTCAACGACCAAAAGTATTTCCTGAGGTTTGACCTCGCTTTTGATGTTTTTGAGTTCGTTCATCAACTCTTCGTTGATATGAAGTCTGCCCGCCGTGTCGATGATGACAACATCAAAGCCTTGCTTCTTTGCATGTTCCACCGCTTGCTTTGCGGTCTTTACCGGATTTTGTGTGCCACGCTCAAACACTTCGCAGTTTACTTGCTTGCCAACAACTTGCAGTTGATTGATTGCGGCAGGTCTATATATATCGCACGCCACAAGTAGCACTTTTTTGCCACTCTTTTTTAAATATGCGCCAAGTTTTCCGCACATTGTGGTCTTGCCCGCGCCTTGAAGCCCGCACATCATGATGACGGTTGGATTGGACGAGAGGTTAAGTTTTTGGTCGGTGCTACTCATAAGAGAGGTGAGTTCGTCTTTAACAATCTTAATCACCATCTGTCCCGGCGTTAAACTTTTCATCACCTCTTCGCCAAGTGCCTTTTGTGAAACGGAATTGACGAAATTCTTTGCAACGATGTAGTTGACATCGGCTTCTAAGAGTGCAATTCTAACTTCACGCATCGCCTCTTTGATTTCAAGTTCAGTGAGTTTTCCGCGTTTTGTTAGTTTAGAAAAGATGTGATTAAATTTCTCTTGTAGGCTAGAAAATAATGCCATTAAATTTCTCCTATAATTTCATCGACTTTTAATTTTATCTCTTTTAAATTGTTTATTTTTCGTATTTCTTCAAGTTTTTTCAATATTTTTTCTTTTTTTTGGCAATTTTTAAGGTTATTTTCATAATAATCTAACTTTTCGCACGATTTTGTTATGGCATCTTTAACTGCCTGTCGCGAAATTCCGCGTTCTGCCGAAATCTCAGCAAGCGTCATGTTGTAATCAAAATAGAGACGCATGATGCCTTGCCTATCTTCGCTGAGTAGCGCCGAATACTCTTCGAAAAGTTTGCCATATCTCACAAAATCATTAAGTTTTAACTTTGCCATTCTTTCAACCTTTGTAAAGTGATTTTGCTTTACATTTTGTATTATATCATCTTAGATTTAATTTGTCAACACTTTTGCATAATTTTAGATTTAAATTTTCTTTCAAAAAGTTTGCTATAACCAAATTGATTTCAAATTGATAATTTAACAATATCAATTTCTTGCCTAATTTGTCGTTTTAACTTAAAACTCTTCCGTCTTTTATGGCAAAAGGTTGAGAATGTAGTAGTCGGCAAACTTGTAATACTTTGGTAGTAGATAAAACTTACCGCCGTCTTCCACAATTTCGCCTTCCTTTAAAAATTTTCGGTAGTTCTCATTCTTTTGAATATCATAGCCTATTTTTTTTAGTATGGAAATATCGACACCTAGACAGCATCGAAGCCCAAGCATGATTCTCTCTTCAATCTCCATGTCCTTTGTGATTTTTTCTTCTTTTCGCTCGCGTTTGTAGTAGCCTTGAAGCGTGTCAGCGTTTGCAATACGCCTACCTCTCAAAAAGGAATGAGAGGAAACACCGAACCCGACATACTCCCCATAGTTCCAATAGTTTAGGTTATGTTTGCTTTCATAGCCAGCAAGAGCAAAATTACTTACTTCATATTGCACAATTCTACGCTTTTTCAAGAATTTGACAAGTTTATCATAACTCTTTGTCACGCCTTTTTCGTCTAGCGGTCGATATTTTTTATCTCGTACCTCAAAATAGAGTTTGGTGTTTTCGTGCACTTCAAGCATATATGAAGAGATATGTTTAACTTTTAATTTAATTAATTTTTTTGCATAACTCGTCACACTTTTTTCGCCACTTAGTCCTAAGATTAAGTCGGCGGAAATGTTGTCGAAATATTTTCCAATAAGTTTAAGTTTTTCTATCGCCTCTTTCTTTGTGTGAAGCCTGCCGATAGATTTGAGCGTTTTGTTTGAAAGTGACTGCACACCAACACTTATCCTGTTGATGCCGACCGCTTTATACGCCCTTAATTTTTCTTCATCCACCGAATTTGGATTGACTTCAATGGTTATTTCAGCCGTTTCGTCTATGTCGAATTTTTCTCTAAGCTTAGAAAATATGGCAAAAATCTCATCTTTAGTCAAAAGCGAAGGTGTGCCACCACCAAGGTAAATTGTCTTAACCTTTTTAGTTGTTAAAAAGTTTTCAATTTCATCTAATAAAGAGTTTATATATTTTTCTCGCTCGCTATTATCTAAACAAAAAGAAACGAAAGCACAATAACTGCACTTTCTTTCGCAAAATGGAATGTGGATATATATGGAAAGAGCGTTCTTGTCAGCCAGTTCGGAAACAGCCACCATTTTTTCACTACCTTTCATCATCGCCCAACTTTAAAATGCTCATAAATGCCTCAGACGGAATTTCCACTGAGCCAATCTTACGCATGCGCTTTTTGCCCTCTTTTTGTTTTTCAAGGAGTTTTCGCTTTCTTGTGATATCTCCGCCATAGCACTTTGCAAGCACATCTTTACGCATTGCCGAAATTGTCTCACGCGCGATAATTTTGTTGCCTATGCACGCCTGAATTGGCACCTCAAAGAGTTGACGAGGTATGATTTTTTTGAGACGCTCCGCAAGTTCTCTTCCGCGCGAATACGCCTTATCCTTATGCACAATCATCGAGAGCGCGTCGCACTTTTCGCCGTTCAAAAGGATGTCCACTCTCACTAAATCGGCATTTTCAAAGCCGTCAAATTCATAGTCGAAACTTGCATAACCGTGCGTTCGCGATTTTAAACTATCGAAAAAGTCATATATAATTTCGCCCAGTGGCAAGCGGTAGTTTAGTTCCACCCTGCGCTTATCGAGATAGACCATATTTTTATACTCGCCACGCTTGTCCTGACATAGTTCCATGATTGAGCCGACATATTCTGGCGGAGTGAAGATGTTGACCTTGACCACTGGCTCTTCAATTTTTGCTATCTCCACCGCTGGCGGAAGGTTGGAAGGATTGGAGATTTCTAAGCAGTCGCCATTGGTTTTGTAGACGTTATAGGAAACGCTCGGCGCGGTTGTTATGATGTCCAAGTTAAACTCGCGCTCTAACCTTTCTGTGATGATTTCAAGGTGAAGTAGTCCCAAAAAGCCACAGCGAAAACCATAGCCGAGCGCTGTGGAATTTTCAGGAGAAAACTGCAAACTTGCATCGTTAAGTTTAAGTTTGTCGAGCGCGTCCTTAAGTTCGCCATACTTCGCTCCGTCGACAGGAAAGACACCACAAAAGACCACTGGTTGCACCTCTTTATAGCCAGGGAATGGCTCGCTTATCGGATTCTCAGCATTCGTTATCGTGTCGCCGACCTTGACATCGCTTATCGTCTTAATGGAGCCAGCAACATATCCAACATCGCCTGCCTTTAAGATGTCGCATTCCTTAGTTGTCGGCACAAATATGCCAACTTCGGTCACTTCAAACACCTTCTCTGTTTGCATCATCAAAATTTTATCGCCCTTTTTGACCTTTCCGTCAAAGACGCGGATAAGGCAGATTGCGCCTTTAAAGTTGTCGTAGTGACTATCAAAAATAAGGCATTTAAGTTTGCCATTTTCGTCGCCACTTGGTGCTGGAATTTGCTCAATAATCGCCTTAAAAACATCTTCAATATTCAGCCCTTCCTTCGCCGATATGCATGGACAATTTTCAGCGTCCAGCCCAATGACCTCTTCAATCTCCTTTTTGACCTCATCGACGCGCGCGGAAGGCAAGTCGATTTTGTTGATAATTGGTATGATTTCAAGGTTGTTATCTAGTGCAAGATAGGTGTTTGCAAGTGTTTGAGCCTCCACGCCCTGTGAGGCGTCCACAAGCAGAAGCGCGCCCTCGCAAGCCGCCAGCGACCGAGAGACCTCATAGGTAAAATCGACATGGCCTGGCGTGTCGATTAAATTAAGTTCATATTCCTTTCCGTTATATTCATAGATAAGCCTTGTTGGAGCAAGTTTGATGGTTATGCCTTTCTCGCGCTCCAAATCCATGCTGTCGAGTATCTGCGACTGCATATCACGCTTAGAAACCGTGCCAGACATCTCAATCAGCCTGTCCGCCAGCGTGCTTTTGCCGTGGTCAATATGTGCAATGATGCAAAAATTTCGTTTATTTTCTAGTTTCAATTTTTTCCTCTTTATACATGTTATTTTCTTCTAGTTCCAATTTCTTTTGTTTAAAGTATTGATTTGTTTCCGCTAAAAACAATGAGCCTGCAAGTGCGAGCAGTATCAAGCACAAAACATACAAAACAATGACAAGCGCATTAGTCTCAATTAGGCAATAGGTGAAGAACAAAAACGCCAAAATATAGTCAAACACCATGGTGGCGTAGACAAAGCGCCTATTTTTGTAAGTGGATAGATAGTTATCCGTCGTTTGCAGTTTGTGGCAATATATAGATAGCCCAAACGCGACTAAAGATATCACCAAAATGGTCACATTAAGCCCAATTTCAAGTAGCCCACTTTGGTCGCTTAGACTTTTGATGAGAATGGCCTGTCCTATAATAATTGCAATAAGCACCGCCGACTGCACGCCAGTGACAATCGAACTAATTAAGGAGGCAAGATAACCAAAACTTTTTTTCATACATCACCTTAGCCTATTATAACTAAGGCCAAAATGATTTGTCAAATAAATTTCTAATATGACGCAAAACCCTCTTGCGAAAAACTGTTGGCATAGATGTGAGTGCGCGTCGTGATTATCTCATGACAAAACTCTAACTCTCCACTTTTGACTGAGAGTATCATAAGTTTCAGCGTCAGCGTGTTTTCAAGTGAGATGAGCGACAAAAAACTCTCGCTTGGGCTTGTCAAACAGCGATATCGTCTGCTTTGCCTAGTGTAATTAAATTTTTGCTTAAAACTTGCGATGTTTTTCTTCGTCACATCTTTCAGTAGTTCGCAGTCAACACACTCGCTGAGTCTCTCAAGGCAGGCGTCAATCTTAGAAAATAGTAAGACAATTTCGTCAAGTAGCATGGAAAATTCCTCATCCTCTAACTTTATAAACACAAAGCCCTTGTTTTTGAGCGATTTTGAATACGCTCTTGCCATCGCCTCAAAATTTTCACATAGTTTATCGTCATTATATTCCATGCCTTTATTTATGCATCAAAAAAAATTCGTGTGAAAAAGGTGTCTTGCTATAAATTTTTTCAAAATATTAAACTATTTTTCTCTTCGATTCTTACGAAAGATTAAATATTTTCCATTTTATTTTTTACAAAGAAAAAAGGTGCAAGTTGCACCTTAAAAATCAAATGGATTTGATGATTTTAACAATTTTTTGTTGCGCTCTTTAATGCTATAATAAACCTTTTCTCTATCCAAACTCTTCATAATGCCCACTTCAGGATTTGCGTCATTTCGGTGGAAGAAAGGTGTTTTAAAGTCTGGCGTCAACTCAACTTTAACTGGCTGACTTCGGTATAGTTTTGCAATGACCGTTCCAAATGGCAGTTGTCCAAGTTCGTAAGCGGTGATAAGTGGACGAGTTGCTCTTTGAATTTGTGTGCTTTTTGAGGTTGAGGACTGGTCTTGCTTTTCGCCCTTACTTTTACTTTCGCTTGTCTCTTCATAGATTAATTGCACTTCGCCACAACGCTTCGAAAAATCTTCACGCGTGTTCTGGTCGTCCGTTCCGATAAAGATTTGAGCGTTACAGTTACCTTTGATGGTCTCTGCCGCTTCCTTGCCGTATTTCGTCTCAAGTTGGGTGTAAGACTGAATGGCAAGTTCGTAAAGAATGTTTCTTGAACGCGAAACGGTTATCATGCTGTCGAACTTTGGAATAGGTGGAAGGTTACCAAACTCATCAAGGATAAAGTAGACATGGCGTGGTAATTTTTTCGAAGCAAGCGTGTTAGTCTTATCAACAAGGCGTTTGTAAAGTTGGCTGATACAGATGTTCGCAAGTCCATAACGCTCTTCCTTATCATCTGGAATGACGATATATAGAACAGTCGGCTTGTCAGTGAATGTGGAAAAGTCCAAATCACTTTCGCTGGTCAGGTATGAAATGCCGACGTCTTGCATAAAGGAAACTTTACCACTCAGCACCGAAAAGTATGACTTTGCCGTGTTTGGCGAGGTGTTCACCACGTTTGCTGTGAGTTGTGGCACTTCGCTCTTCGCCTCATCTCTACCTTGAAGAAGATATTTTTTAAGCGTCTCAAACGGATTGTCTGGGTCTGGGTCTTTAAACATCGCAATTCTATAGAGGTTATAGAAATTAAACTTTTCTCTGGTCATGCCGAGTTCTGGATTGGCGCTGTCTTCCAGCATAGCAAGTGTAACGCCATATAAAAAGTCCTTCGCACCCTCTTCCCATGTTGGGTCGTTTGCCTGACTTTTTGGACAAATTGTGGAAACCACGTCCTTAAGTTCGCCATACGCCTGGTCTTTTAACACCTCTTCCGTGCTTCGAACGGCAACCTTAAGTTGTTCAAGATTTGGATAGGCAATGCCGTTAAAGCCATACCACTCTTTGCCATACTTTTCGCCAGGTATAGGCTTGAAGCCAGAACGCTCAGGTGTGGCACCATTTGTGCATTTTTTGATGTTATTTTTGCAGTTTAACGCCTCTTGATAGACGTCATACGCGTGTTGCATAGGGTTCCAACGCGACGAAGAAAATGGATCACGAAGGTCATATTTGTAAACTCTATAGCCTTCTTCCTTTAAGATGTTTGAGGTTAATTGGTAAAGTTCGCCCTTAGGGTCGGAGATGACCATGTCAGGCTTTTCGCCAGAGTGACCGAGAATTCTTATCGTTGGAATGATCATCAAATGCGATTTACCAGAGGCGGTTGCACCGATGACCATGGCGTGATACTCATCCTTCATGCTGATGTTGTATTTGCCGTTTCTCAGCGAATTTTGAAAGACAATACCAGTTTTATTGACATTCGGCAGTTGCGCCCATGTGGTGTTGATAGAGCCATAAACGCCCTTTGCGATATCGTCAGGACCTAACATCTTTGCGTTATAGGATAAATCCATCTCCACGCCTTCAGCGGTTTTACCAACCGTTTTGCCTTTTGTTTTATCTTCTGGCTTTTTGCTCCATTTCATAAAGAGATAGACAAGCGCAATAGCCACTCCAATTCCAAGGCCTATCCACGCATAGGACGAAGTTAGCGCCGAGGTTAAATTTTGTTCATCGCCAGTCGCGTATTGAATTGCAACACCTGCAACATAACCAATAATTGCAAGCACCAATAAAATTATAAAGTTTTTACCAGCACTAGATTTTTTCTTTTCTGCCATACCCACCTCAATATGTATATAGATATATTTTAATTAAAAAACATAAAAAAATCAACTAAAACTAAGATAAAACAATTAAGTAGGTAATATCTTTATATAAAACCTATAAAATATATTGACTATTACTTAAAATTTCCATATAAGTTTCTTCTGCTGACATCTTTGATGTGTCTAATATATTATTTTCAGCAAAATTATGACTTCTCATCTCATTCAAAAGAACCAACGCCCTCTCGCCCATCTGGCAATCCTCCGGTCTAAGTTTATCACGCTTAACAATGGTGGTTTCGTCAACCATCAAGCAGACAAATTTTATCTCGCACTCTGAAAAACTTTTTTTAATATCTTCCACTTGCTTTTCATTCAAAATGTAATTAAAGACAACATCGTAGCCATTTATAATCGAATTTTTAATTAAACTTTTGCAGTTTTCCCAAAACAACTTCAAATGATTTCCCTCTTTCCAATGGCTGACATATCCGCCCACAACCAAATGATAAATATCGTCTCCTTCAATAAGAACACTTTTATCCAAATTTTGAGCAATAAGTTTAGAAATTGTGCTTTTCCCAACACCTGCTGGACCTGTTATTAAAAAAATCTTGTTCATAAATATCTCCTATGTAATATTATAACACAAAATCTATTCCAAACAAAAGTATTTTTCTGTTTGACACAAGAAAAATTATGTTGTATAATATAAAAGCAAAAAACTTTTGCACCTAAGCGCAAGTGGATATCACAACAAAAATAAGCATAATCATGCTCTCGTGGTGTAATGGATAGCACAATGGTCTTCGGAACCATTTGTTCGGGTTCGAGTCCTGACGGGAGCACCAAATAAAAATAATCCGAGTAAAAATGCTCGGATTATTTTTGTTTGTACTCTTATTTCTTATTTTTTCATTTTTCTTTCTTCTTCTCTTGATTTATTTTGAAATCAAAAAGTTATATGCTATTATATCATTATGAAAATAATAAAATATAAACCAAAATGGCTTGAAAATATTTTCGATTTAATTTTGGATATAAAAGTCAACGAAGAAAAAATGAGATATTTAAAACGTCACGATTTATGGAGCATTAAAAAATCGTTTTTATGTTTTTATTTGGCGGTTGATGAGCACGAATTGGTTGGTTGTGTTGGCTTAAAGAAAATTGATAACGAAAGCGTTTTGCTGTCAAGATTCTATGTAAAAAAAGAAGCGCGCCGAAAAGGCATTGGTGAAAAATTATATCAAAAAGTTATAGAATATGCTTGCAAACATAAATATAAAGATATCTATTTAGGCGTGGATGAAGTATCGAAAAGCGGTATTCGTTTTTATGAAAAACACGGTTTTAAAAGAATTGATGAGGGGAAATTTATAAGCGAAGAAGATGATTTTACTTATTTTAAAAATTTGGAGTTTGAAAAATGGAAAAATTGAAATATGTTAAAGTAACCACAAAAAATTTAGATATTGCATATCAAATACAGGCTAACGAATGGCCTGAAGACAAAGACTATAATAATTTTCTTGAAACTGCCAAATTGAATGACGACAAAAATGTTAATTATATTGTATATCATGACAAAAAGCCAATCGGCATTACTGGTGTTTATGTGGAAGATATTGATAAAAGCACAATGTGGTTAAATTGGTATTGTGTTGTGCCTGAAGAAAGAGGTAAAGGATTTGGCAAAAAAATATTGCTTGACACAATTAAGTATTGCAAAAAGTTCGATGATATAGAGTATTTTCGAATAGATACCTCCTTTAATATAAAACGAGCATCAAGCCGACTTTATCTTCAAGTTATGGATATAATTGAAAAATATACCGCCGAAGATGATGAAAGTTATAAGTCTGGAAATTATATTTGTTCTAAAAGGTTAAAAGATAATGTCGACTATCTTCCTTGGAACAATAAAAACCTTCATTTAAGAGATTATTATAGTAAATGTAAAGATAATGATTAATTTTTTTGCGCTGTGACATTTTATAGTCAATCAATATGTCTGCCATAATAAATCCAAATAGCGCTTCGCTTACAAATAGAATACAATTCTCTTATAAAAGAATATTATTTTAGAATAAAAAATACGCTGTTAATAGCGTATTTTGTTAATAGCATATTTTAAATTTAATAAATATTTAACCAACATATTCAAGCACGAGTGTGGATGAACCATCTCCATACATATCTAAATATATGCAGTCATTGTCATAGTAAGCAGTAAGCGTCATTTCACTCGCATTTGCAGTAAATTCAATCTTCCCATTTACATCAACCTCAAAATTTCCGTTTTGTGAGCCCTCTGGTATTCTATAAACAAAATTTCCATTGGCATTGAAGGTTAATGTGGTTTCAGGTATCTCTCCGCCTGATGGCGTGCCATCACTATCTAAAACTTGAGTTGCACGATATTCGCCTAATCTAAAGTTTTTGACCACATAACTAACCGAAACAGTTTTGTTTTCATATATGATTGTCATTGTTTTTCTTCCTGATGTTGAGGTGTCAAAGCCCGTCACAAAACTCTCTTCCACAATAACAACACTCTCTTCGCCATTTTCATCAGTGTAAGTTAAAACTCCGCCGTTAACGTCCAATTCTTCACCGAGATAGTATTCCGTTTTGCTAAAAGGTGTTGTGAGTTTCAAATTTGTTTTGCTTCCGCCACAGCCTGCAAGAATTATCGGCACAAGTATGAGCATGAGCAGTGCTGGCACAATCATAAGCCACATTTTTCTTTTTGATTTTTCCATTTTTTACCTCCCTATATGTTAAATCAGTTTTATGATATCACAAATCCCCCCCCCGTCAAGTTTTTAGCGAATTTTTTGAAATAATTTTTTCTAAACTTGAAATGTTGGCATTTTTAACAATCAAAACGATATTTTTTGCGATTTTTCTTGACAATTTTTTTTCGCTGTGTTAAACTATGCCATGTGCAGGTGTAGTTCAGTGGTAGAACACTAGCCTTCCAAGCTGGTTGCGAGGGTCCGATTCCCTTCACCTGCTCCATTTGCTTCCATAGCTCAGCTGGATAGAGCAATGCCCTTCTAAGGCAGAGGTCGAAGGTTCGAATCCTTCTGGGAGCACCATGTGGTGGTCGTAGTTCAATTGGTAGAACGCCAGATTGTGGCTCTGG
>CALWEZ010000019.1 GCA_944377455.1 uncultured Clostridia bacterium | reverse complement strand
AAAATTTTAGTGTTTGGCTTAAAAAACAAAACAACTAAAGGCATAATAAACCCCATCATACTACAATAAGTATCTGGCAAGAAGTCAATAAATGTTGATGTTCTTGATTTTGCAACTACAATTCGATTTATTATAATTAAAATTAATCCTATTGTGGCTAAAATTTTAATAGGAATAAACATTTTTTCTTTCGGAACAAATTTTAAGATTAAGAAAATGGATAATCCCATTATTAAGGCTATAACCACCATGAATAAAATATGTTCTAAGCAAAAAAGTTACAATTCAAACCTCCTTATAACAAATTAATATTTTTGATTTTATAAAGATTTAAGTTTAATAAAACTAAATCATATATACTTTTTTATTAATCTTCCTTTTTTTCAAGACGTTTAAGGTCAATTCTCCCCTTTTCGTCAATCTTTATAACTTCAACTTCAACGGCATCACCAACTTTAACAACATCTTCAACTTTATTAACTCGTTTTGAGGAGAGCTTTGAAATGTGTATCATGCCCTCTTTGCCCATACCCAAGTCAACAAAAGCACCAAAAGTGGTTATCCTTGCAACTTTACCGTCATAGACATCACCTACTTCAATATCTTCCACAATAGAAAGAATGATTTTCTTGGCTTTTTCATTCATCTCTTCGTCAACGGAGGCAATAAACACAGTGCCGTCATCCTCGATGTCAATCTTCACACCAGTTTCAGCGATAATCTTGTTGATTGTCTTTCCACCAGAACCGATGACATCCTTAATCTTTTCAGGGTCGATTTCAAAGGTGATAATCTTTGGAGCGTATTTTGAAATGCTCTTTCTTGGCTCACTGATACAAGCAATAAGTTTGTCCATGATATACATTCTGCCAATTCTTGCGCGTGTGAGTGCCTCAAGCAAAATTGGTCTGTCAATTCCATGAATTTTTATGTCCATTTGAATGGCGGTAACACCCTTGCTTGTTCCTGTAACCTTGAAGTCCATATCGCCTAAAAAGTCCTCTAGGCCTTGAATGTCGGATAACACTGCCACCTTCTTTGAGTTTTCATCTTTAATGAGTCCCATAGCAATTCCAGCAACAGGAGCAGATATTGGCACACCGCCGTCCATAAGAGCAAGCGTTGAACCGCAAACACTTGCCATAGATGATGAACCATTTGAAGACAAAACTTCGCTGACAATTCTAAGAGCATAAGGGAAAACATCTTCCTTTGGCACAACAGGCTCTAAGGCACGCTCTGCAAGAGCACCGTGGCCTATCTCACGCCTACCTGTCCCCTTAATCATCTTTGCTTCGCCGGTAGCGTAAGGTGGCATATTGTAGTGGTGAACGTAGCGGTTTACCTCTTCATCATCCAAGCCGTCAAGTTGTTGAACATCGCTGACTGTGCCGAGAGTTAAAGCGGACAAAACCTGCGTTTCGCCACGCGTGAAAACAGCGCTTCCGTGAACGCGAGGAAGAACACCCACCTCGCACCAAATTGGTCGAATTTGCTCAAGCGTTCTGCCGTCTGGGCGGATTCCCTTATCCAAAATCTTAGCGCGCACCTTTTCCTTGGTCATCTTGTAAAGGACATCGCCGATTTCACGCTCTTTTTCAGGATAGGTTTCAGCAAAATGTTCAAGCACTTTCGCTTTAACATCATCCTGCCTCTTTTGACGCTCATGCCTATCAAAGGTATCAAGCGCCTCATCCAAAAGTTTATCTGCATATTTGCGAACATCTCTATCAATTTCCTCTGGCACAACATAATATGAAATCTTTTCGTTGACAGGCTTACCTATCTCTTCTTTAACCTTCTTTACAAACCTAACAATCTTCTTTATCTCTTCATGTGCAAACATAATAGCGTCCAAGATTGTCTCCTCTGGCACTTCGTTCGCACCAGCTTCTACCATAAGCACCGCTTCTTCTGTTCCAGAAACAGTAAGGTGTAAGTCGCTCTTTTCGCGCTCTTCTTGATTTGGATTTATGATGAATTTGCCGTCAACCATACCAACAAGCACTGAACCTGTTGGCCCTTGGAAAGGAATATCGCTTATTGCAAGGGCAAAAGAAGAACCAAGCATGGCAAGAGGCTCAGGGCTGACGTCAGGGTCGATGGAAAGTGCGGTAGCTACCACCACTACATCGTTGAAAAAACCCTTTGGAAAGAGTGGACGAAGTGGACGGTCGATAAGACGAGAAACAAGGATTGCCTTGTCGGAAGGGCGACCTTCTCTCTTTTTGAAACCGCCTGGAATTTTGCCGACCGAATACATCTTCTCTTGATATTCCACTGATAGTGGGAAGAAATCAATGCCTGGCTTTGGCTCTTCGCTCATTGTCACATTGACCATGATAACGGTGTCGCCAGAGCGCACAAGGCACGAGCCGTTCGACTGCATACAAAGAGCGCCAGTTTCAAACACCACCTCTTTGCCGGCAATGTCTAGTTTAAACTTTTTTGATAATTCTGTTTGCATAATAAAACTCCTTTAAAAATAACAAAAAGGGAGAGCAAAAAAGCAATGCCTCCCCTTTCTTTAATTACTTAATCTCTCTGATATTCAACTCTTTGATAAGTTGTCTGTAAGCCTCGATATCTCTATCTCTCAAATATTGCAAAAAGCCCTTTCTTTTACCAACCATTTGTAATAGACCGCGTCTTGAGTGGTTGTCTTTTGGATTCTTTTTAAGGTGTTCTGTCAAATGATTGATTCTGTTAGTGAGAAGTGCCACTTGCACTTGAACGGAACCGGTGTCATTTTCAGATTGCTTAAATTTTGCAATGATTTCGCTTTTATTTTCCATTATAAACCTCCATTTATTTTACTATCTGCAGAAACAAAGTTAAAGGTCGAAGGACTCCAAAAACTTTGCATTGCATCAATCGACAGCATGATTATAGCATAACCAAAAGAAAAAGTAAAGGTTTTTTGAGCAAATTTTAACAAATTTTGATTTTATTTAACTTTAAATGATGCAAAATGATTTAAAAATCACAATTTGATATTTAATGTCACCCATTATCGCCAAGTGCAATGTTTAATTTTTAACATTTTTCACTATATTATCTTCCCAAACGGCTTAACACGCTCGGCGGAGAGTTCGATGTCGAACACATATTTCTCGCCGTCCTTACGATAGCGCACCACCGCACCGCCCGAAAGCACCAAATAGTTTTCGGCGACCTTTGTCACTTCGCTTTCAATTAAACTCCCTATCTTTGAGATATTTTCAAACTTATCGTTTACCAAAATTTCATCAAGTCTACAAATCGACATTTTTTCTCTCCTTATAAATCAAATTCTTTTATTTTAAAAATTAGCCATACATAAAAAATTATTTTTAATCAGTATAATCTAGTTATTTTTAATTAGGAAAAATTTTGTGCATTTATAACTTTTAAACATGTTTTTTGATATTTCGCTTAAAAAAGCCCAAAATTCCGCGATATTTATAGGTGCAATCAAAAATTTTCTTACTGCCGTTGTGGATATTTTCGGCAAGAAGCGTGAACGCGCGCGCACTTTCGCAGTCGGTGAGTATTCGCCCATCGGATGACATCCTTCCAACATCATCGTCCTCTGGAATCACTCCCACAAGTGGTATACCCATCGCTTTTACAATACTTTCAAGGCTCAACATCTCGCCGTTCATGAGTAGGTCGCCACGCATTCGGTTGATGACAAGATACTTATTCTCAATTTGGTATTTTGAAAGAATGGAAAGCACCTTGTCGGCATCGCGCAGACTTGATATGTGCGGAGTGACCACCACAATCGCCTCGTTTGCCGGATACACCGCCCTGTGAAAGCCCGCTTCCACACCCGCTGGACAGTCAAGAAGGATATAGTCGAAGGAATGGTCGATGATGTCGGTGATGTTTTTGATATGCTCGCCGGTTATCTTGCTCGATGCGTAAGAATGAGAAGATGGCAGAAGATAGAGCGATGGATAGTTATAGTCCTGCACAAGCGCCTGCCGAACCCTACACTTTCCGCTGACAACATCGGTTATGTCGAAAATTACCTGCTTTTCCATGCCCATAACAACATCAAGGTTGTTAAGCCCGATGTCGACATCTAACATCGCCACACGAAAGCCAAGGCGCGAAAGATACACGCCCAAATTCGCACACATCGTGGTCTTTCCAACACCACCTTTACCGCTTGTTATAACAATCTTTCTTGCCAAATTCACCACCTCTTCAACGATTATAAATCTTTTCAAGGCACAAAAAAAGATAATCAAGCGATTATCTTCTCACATTTTGTCTTATTTTGGCAAAAACATTGGGACAGACACCAACTACGCTTAACGCGGACACGGAAAATTATAATTTTCCTAACCGCTACTCCGTTGGTTTCTCTTCCCAGTCCTCTTCCGCGTAGGTGATTTTTGATTTATGCTTGCCGGGCAAAGCCCTTCCCCTCGCAAAATCAAAAATTGATTAAGCGTATTAAATGTAGCATTGTGAGAAAAAGTGGTTTTGATTATATCTCAAACAAACGAATATCTAACCCATCCACAACTCTTCACTGAAAACCGAAAGTTTTCCTTCACTGGAAGTCACAAGACTTCCATTCACTGCGAGCCATCGGCTCGCCTTCACTCTTCACTTAAAACACTTGCGTTTGTTCACTCTTCACTTTATTTATCATCCTTGCCTTCGCTATTTGCAGTATGTTCTTTTGGCTTTACTTCAACAGGTTCACACATAAGTCTTAATTGTGCTATCGGGTTGCCCTGAAGTTGTCTTACTGTTTTTTCGTATATATCCCAAATTATGTTTGCCGTATGCCCAGCCATTGCTTCTGCTTTTTCTGGATTTTCTTTCTCATACAACTTTATCGTTTGTAGTTTTCTTTGTCCCCATTTATCTGCTACTTTTCTTACCGTTTGCAATTCGCTTGTCGTGAAATTACATTTACATTCTAAAAAGATTTCTGGATTATAAAGAAGTAAATCTTTAAAATTATTAAACCCATGTTTCTTTAAATAACTTTCAGGATTGCTCATTGTTACCAAACGCAAGTTTGCAATCGGCAAATCTTGAGCATCACGCTCTTTAAAAATAACACGAACCGATGCATCATTAAAAAATAACTGGCAAATCTTTGGCGAAACTTTAATCTCCCTCACTTTTGTGGAAAAAACAGCGCTTGTAAAAACACATTCTGTGTCCTTAACATCTAATTCTTCTAAATATGAATTGCTAAATGCATAATGGTATATTGTATAACAATTAATATCAGCCTTTTGAATGGTTGAGTTTGCAAAAGCAAACCTATCAATAATACCTATTGGATTATTATAATGTATGTAATCCAAATTTGGAAAATTATTTTTTTCAAAAACTCTACTATGTAGACTATCGTAACAATTTGATACAAAACCAATCTTGCTCAAATCAAGCATATTGATCTCTTTTGACTTGCCAGAATCGATAAGTTCAGCAATATCTTTCATGCTTTCAACCACACACTTTACCGCTCCATTTTTAAGTTTAACAATTTTCATATTTTTCTCCTTTCACTAGTCAAATTATACCATATATAAAATTTTTGTCAAGACCTATGTTGAAAAAACTTTAATAATACAATTAAAAAATAGTGGTTTCTTCTATACCCTTTGCCACCATTTTTTGATTTAAATTAATAACTTTTATATCCTTACTTTTAAAATCTTTCAAAACTCTTCACTGGAAGGTTTTACCTTCCCTTCACTCAAAAAATCAAAGATTTTTTCTTCACTGCGAACCATCGGTTCGCCTTCACTTTTTATAATTTTTCGCATAGCGTTTCTTTTATATCTGGTTTTACAATTTTTGCACGTATTACATCTCCGATTTTGAAGTCGCCCTTTATCTTGCATTTGATGTAGTTTTTGCTGTAGCCATAAAACACGCCGTCCTTCTCTTCTTCAAGCAAAATTGTAGCCGTGTCGTTCTTTTCGACAAATTTAAGTTTATCGCGCTTTTTAATCTCTTCAAGCACCTTTTCTCTTTTTGTTTTCACGCTTTTTGGTAGGTCCTTATAGAGTTTTGATGCCACCGTGCCTGTGCGGTTGGAGTATGGAAAGATATGTAGGTCAGAAAACTCAATTTCTTCGATAAACTTCACGGTTTCGCGGAAATTTTCTTCCGTTTCAGTTGGGAAGCCGACAATCACATCGGTGGTGATGCCAGCAAGCGGAAAATAGCGCCTGATAAGTTCCACGGTGCGCTTAAAATCGGCGGTGGTGTATTTTCGGTTCATCTTTTTAAGCACTTCGTCGCACCCGCTTTGAAGAGATAGGTGGAAATGTGGACAAAAGTTTTTTAAATTACTTAATCTCTTCACAAAATCTTCGCTTACCAAGTTATCTTCCATCGATGAAAGTCGAAGCCGAAAGTTATATTTATCCAACCTTTCGAGTAGGTCGATAAGCGTGTTACCATCCGCTGAATATGATGAGACATCAATGCCAACAAGCACAATCTCTTTGACATCCTTTGGCAGTTTTTCCACTTCGCCTATCACGCTCTCCATACTTCGTGACCGACTTCGCCCACGAAGGTATGGAATTATGCAGTAGGTGCAAAAGTTGTCGCACCCATCTTGAATTTTGATAAAGGCGCGTGTCAAGGTCTGCGCGCTGAACATATCATCTTCATATTTTAACGGCAAGTCGTATATATCTTCGCCATTTTCTGAAAGGTGCTCAATTATCTTAAGTTTGTTCGCCACACCCTGAATGAAAGTGACGCCCTTATCTTCAAACTGCATCGGCCTATTTTGACTTGCACAACCTAGCACATAGATTTTGGCATTCTCATTAAACTTTCGACAGCGCTCAATCATCTGGCGTGACTTTCGTTCCGCTTCGTTTGTGACCGCGCAGGTGTTAATGATATACGCATCCGCGTTTTCCAGCGTGTCAACCGCTTCGTATCCAAGTTCGCGTAGTTTAAAAATGAGAGCATCGCTCTCATACTTATTAACCTTACAACCCAATGTCAAAACCGAAATTTTCATTATTTATCCTTTACAACAACATTCTAAAATCTACCACAACTCTTCACAACCTACATTAAAACACTAAACGAAGAACAAAAGTGAAGAGTGAAGAACTGTGGATAATTTTAATAAAAGTTTGTATATTCTATAATCAAAACCACTATAAGTCGCGAAAACTCTGCAACGCCCTACATACGCACTCTTAAATCAATTTTCAATTTTGTTTGGAGAAGGGCTTTGCCCGGCAAACACAAATTGAAAATCACCTACAGGGAAGAGGACTAGGAAGAGAAACCAACGGAGTAGCGGTTAGGAAAATATTAGTTTTCCGTGTCCGCGTTTAGCGTAGTTGGTGTCTGTCCTAATTGTCACTCAATATCGACACCAAACTCATCATGGCAACCGAAGCGGTTTCACAGCGCAGTATTCTTTTGCCGAGCGATATGGAAACGGCACCCGCCTCAATAAATTTTTCCTTCTCTTTCTGCGAGAAGCCACCTTCTGAGCCTACGATTATAGCGATGTTTTTATATTTTGAAAGTTTATTCAACTTTTCGCCAACATCTGTTCTTTCGTTGGCAAAAAGCACAATGTCAAAATCTTTAAACCTGTCTATAACGCCCTGAACGTCAGTGGCGTCTGAAATCTTTGGAATTATCGTTCTTTCGCACTGCTTACATGCGTTGAGCGCAATTTCGTGTAACCTTTCCGCCTTGTTTTCGGTGACTTTGGCAATGCAGTATTCGCTCATAAACGGCACGATTTCACTCATACCAATCTCGGTTGCCTTCTGCACGATAAACTCAAACTTAGGCTTTTTTGCCACCGCTTGAAAAAGCACGATGTTTTTAGTTGGATTTTTCAAACACTCATTCTCGCCATTGATTTGGCAAACAGCAACGCCCTTGCCAATAGAGAGAATTTCGCAGACGTATTCAAATTTTGTGTTTAGACTGACGATGACCTCGTCGCCGACTTTAAGACGTAAAACATTTTTAAGATGATTAAACTCGTCGCCTTTAATCAAAATGTTGTTTCCGTCTTTTTCTCCAAAAAATCTTCTCATACTTACCTCTCTCTTTTATTTTACACTAAAACGAAAATTTATCAAAGTGATTTAGAAAAAATATTGCCATTTTTTCAAATATCCTCTTTTATGATACCAAGAATTTGTTTAAAATTATCGTCCTTATTTTTCTTTTTTCTATGTAACTCACTTATGACATAGAAGGAAGCAAAATAAAGGGCAAAAACAAGGATGTATAGAACTAGAAAAACAGGATAAGACACTCCTAATATTTCCATGATATCATTTCCAGGCATGAAATACATAGGGTCATTTTCAATCTTTAAAACATAAATTTCAAAGAGCGCATAGGTTAAAACACAGGCCAAAACCACCAGTTCCTTATACATCGTTTTAAATTCGAACTTGCTAAATTTAAGCGTAATCATCAAAAGTGAACAAATTAGAATTAAACAGTGCGTCACAATCGAGTATAGATTTTCAAACAAAATGTATTGATTGTTGAACCCAACTCCAGGATATGCAAAAAATGCTATGGCACAGATAAGCCCAGTTATGCTGATAAAATTGTATAAAAATCTCTTATTGGCACACACTGCAACTATTATCATAAAGCACGAAATCGCACACCAAGGTCTCGGCAAGAGAATATGTAAAACGCTTTCAAAAGTAAAACCTGTCGCTTTGGCAAAATTGATAATTCGCCTTGCCACCTCAAACAAAATAATGATGGCAACCAAACACCACATAACCGCCCTTCTTGTTTTGACGCTTTTAGAACGAAAAAGAAATGTGAAAGAAACAATGATAACTATGCACGCAAGTAATGTTAAGATGTGCATAACTCCCCATTGTCCATGAATGGACGGATTTGGATAACTGCTTGTCAACCATTCTAAAAATGTCATTTTATCTCCTTGGTGTTATTATATATAGATAATAGCAAAAATGAACAATATAATCAATATTTATCGTAATAAATTTTAAAAATTACCAAAAATGTGTATTTAGAAAAAATTTTATAAACAACAAAATTTTATAACTTTATTATAAATAATCCATTTTTTCTTGCAATACTTTACTTCGCACCATATAGATTTTCAACTTTGTTAAGAGTTTGTTCGCAAATTTAAACCAATCCATAACTAAAAGCATAGGTTTTTCTTCACTCAAATGTTTATTTCCACAACTCTTCACTGAAAGAGACGAGCGTTACTTCTCTCTTCACTCTTACTTTTAATATCAAACTCTCTTAAAAGTTTTAAGTATTCGTCAAAATGGTCGGCGCGTATCGGCATAGGTCTTTCGCCAATAAAATAGATTAAAAGGCAGGGCGAAATGTTATGGTAACTCTCTAAAAATTCATAGCAAGTCGCTCGCCCTTCTTTTATCAATCTTTTGACCTTTGCGTGATAATTAAAATACATAGAAAAAGTATCCGTCAGATTAACAAAAATATCTTTTATGTCATATGTAAAAACGAAAGGAGACATTATGAGAAACGCATACACCCTTATCCAAAACA
>CALWEZ010000018.1 GCA_944377455.1 uncultured Clostridia bacterium | reverse complement strand
ACAAAAAATTAATTATATAGTGATTATAGCATACTTTCTCCATGTTTGTATAAGTTTTTACAAAATTTTATTTATATGTTCTTTAACTTTCTAAAAGTATTTGTTCTATAAATGTCTAAAAGAAAACTGCAAAAACTAAAATAATTTTAGACAAATTTAAAAGTTATGGGATAAACTTGAATAATACGATTTCGGTAAAGAAAATAAGGGATTTAAGGGTTTTAGTTGGTATAAAAAGGTATTAAAAAAGAAGTTCCAAAGGCACCTCTTAATCGAAGGGTCCGGGGTTCGAGCCCCCCCCGCAGTCCACCAAAACACACAGCGTAAGAACTTTTGACACAATATATATTTTTATAAAAGGGACGTTTGGCATAATAACAAAAAAGGCTATCAGCGATAGTCTTTTTCATGCTTTGTTAAATTAGGCAAAAGATTTTTTATTTCACAAAAATAATAGGCCCATTCATTTCATCGGATATGAAGGTGAGAATTCGTTTTTTACTCATTTCTCTATGTTTTGCAACAATTCCTATTATAGCTTTCATATATCCCATCACAAAAATTACAAAATGTTTTTAACTTTTTTATTTTATGATAGTATATCATGTTAGTAAATAAAAGTCACAGGTTTATCACTAAATTATTAAAAAATATGGTCAAATTTATTAAAAATTTCAAAAAAAATTAATTTTTTTTAAAAAATACTGAAAATCATTTGACAAATCACAAAAAATTTCAAAATAGGTATTGATTAATTTATGATAACGTGTTACAATTAAATTAAAGAGAGGGGAGAATATGAAAGATAACAATTTCAACTTTGAGGGAGTGGACATATCTAGGCAAGAAGAGGAAGGTTCGTTGTTGGAGTTCATTAAACTTTATTCTTACTATTTATCAGATTATACACGTTCCTATTATGATTTTAAAAAAGCAAGGCAGGAGAAATACAAAAGAATAAGGTTTCGCATGACTGAGCTAGCAAAAAAAGGTTCGCTTAAAGCTATTGCTTTTTATCTTCACCATGAAGATAAAGAAAACTGGGATGAGGAAATTGTTCAACTTGCTAAAAGTATAGAGAACAAGCAGGAGACCAAAAGTCCTGAAGAGTGGGAGGTTGTGGCAGGACTTCACTACTACGATAAGGTCTATGTGATGATAAACGATATAGAGAATGTTAAGCAACTCCATGAGGCGTTAGGTCGGGCGTGGACGCGTTTTGACGAACTTGAAAATGAATATCATCATGGAAGATATGTTGACGTTTTCACCTCTGAAAAGTATGACCGCGATGAGTTTGTTCAGGTTGTTCGAAGCGATTATCATAGGCTCTCCTGGCTTCTTAAGCGCATGCGCGATGAGACCTACACCAACGCCATTAGGCATGCACAGGTTGGATATTATGGAAGATATATCAAAAACGACGACGTGAAAGCACTTTGGTCGTATTTGGAACTAAAAAAATGTCCATATGATTTATACATACCTTATGTGGATATAAAAGAAATATATAACTTAGATTATTGTCAGAGTAATGCCAATTTTTATTGCAGTTTAAAAAAGCAAAGTCATAAAAAATCTTGGCAAGAGTTTAAGGCTAAGATCGGCATATCAAAAGACAATGTGGTTGAAGAATCAATGGCTGACGCTTTTGCTCGTGTGCGCTCGTTAAATCTACTAAGTCATGAAGGCTACACAGGTTGTTCAAAATATGATAAATTAATAGATAAAGGTTTTATTGAAACAGCCACCGAAAAACCAAAGAAACCAGCGGAAATTGTTAAGTAAATCAGCTTAAAATATGTATTTTCACAACAAGCAATAATTTTTCTAACATCCTTCAAAAACACTTTGAGGGATGTTATTTTTTTGCTATAATAGAAAAATGAGAATTGATTCTGGGAAATTTAAGGGTAGAAGGCTGATTGAAAATAAGTTTGAGCATATCCGACCAACGACGGATAAGGTTAGGCAGGCGCTTTTCACAAAACTGCAATTTTTTCTTCCAAATAAAAGAGTTTTAGACCTATTTTGTGGCACTGGCGCGCTTGGAATTGAGGCTTTAAGCCGAGGAGCAAGCGAAGTTATCTTTGTTGATAAGGACTATAGAAGTTGCAAGATGACGCGAGAGAATTTAAAGGCGGTGGGCGCAAGTTCCAAGGTCATCAAATGCGACGCGCTTACCTATTTAGACAAATGCCAAGAAAAATTCGACTTGATTTTGCTTGATCCGCCGTATAAAAGTGGACTTTATGAGAAGGTCATTCCAAAACTCTATGATAAACTTGATGACGACGGCGTGATAGTCTGTGAGCATGACAAAAAGGACACATTTGATTATTCTCCGTTTGTTATCTATGACGAAAAGCGGTATGGAAACACCATGCTGACATATCTTAGTAAAAATTAAAAAATTGTGGCATTTCATTTGGAAAATGATATAAGATTTGATAAAATATATGTGGTAATAAAAGGAGAAGAAATGGATAACTGTGTTAAAAATATGAAAGGTTATGGTCCATCTCCTATTCCACAGGAAGGAAGATGGGACCAAACAAAAGAAATTAAAGAAATTTCTGGATTTTCGCATGGATGCGGAATGTGCGCGCCACAACAAGGCTGTTGCAAACTGACTTTAAATGTCAAAAACGGCATAATCAAAGAGGCGCTTGTTGAAACTATCGGTTGCAGTGGCATGACACATTCAGCGGCAATGGCAGGCGAAATTCTTATCGGCAAAACGCTTTTAGAGGCGTTAAACACCGACCTTGTCTGCGACGCTATTAATGACGCGATGAAAAACCTATTTTTACAACTTGTCTATGGCAGAAGTCAGTCGGCTTTTTCGCTTGGAGGACTCGAGATAGGCGCTTCCATGGAAGACTTAGGAAAATATAAGACAAGTCAAGTGGGCACAATCTTTTCAACAGAAAAGACAGGTGTTAGATACCTAAATTTAACTGAGGGTTATATCACAAAAATGGCATTAGACGAAAATGATGAGGTAATAGGTTATGAGTATGTAAACCTAGGCTTACTGCTAAAAAATATGCAGAGCGAAGAAAATCTTACTTGCAAACAGGCTTTTGAAAAGTCGACAAAGACCTATGGACGCTTTAATGAAGGTAAAAAATTTGTCAATCCAAGAGGTGTGTGATGAATAGAGCGGTTGAAACTTTGAAAAAATATAATTTGAAAGATATAGAGGACGCTAAAAATTTCTGTTTAAAGAACGGCGTTGATGTTGAGAAAATTGTGCGTGAAATTCAGCCTATTTGCTTTGATAATGCGGTGGAAGCATACGCACTTGGCACGGCGATTGCGCTTAAATCGAATCCTAAAAACGCGTGTGAAGCTGCCGAAAAAATCGGCGAAGGGCTTCAAGCATACTGCACAATTGGTTCTGTTGCTGATGAAAGAAAGATAGGCTTAGGCCACGGAAATTTGGCATCAAGACTACTTGACGAAAACACAAAATGTTTCTGTTTCCTTGCAGGACACGAGAGTTTCGCGGCAGCAGAGGGTGCTATGGGAATCGCGCGCACTGCAAATAAGATTAGAAAAACTCCACTTAAAGTCATCTTAAATGGACTTGGTAAGGATGCCGCATACATCATCGCGCGTGTCAACGGCTTCACATATGTGAATACGATTTTTGATAGAGAGAGTCAAACTCTTAAAATCTTAGGAGAGAAAAGATTTTCAAGCGGTGAGCGAGGAGATGTTAAAATTTATGGCGCTTATGATGTTTCTGAGGGCGTGGCTATCATGCAACATGAGGGCGTGGATGTGTCGATAACTGGAAATTCCACAAACCCACTCCGTTTCCAACATCCAGTTGCTGGCACTTACAAAAAGTGGTGCGTAGAGAACGGCAAAAAGTATTTCTCAGTTGCTTCCGGCGGTGGCACAGGCAGAACACTTCATCCAGACAATATGCGTTGCGGTCCTGCAAGTTACGGCATGACTGACACCATCGGCAGAATGCACAGTGACGCACAATTCGCTGGCAGTTCTTCAGTGCCAGCACACGTTGCCATGATGGGATTTATCGGCATGGGCAACAATCCAATGGTCGGCGCAACCGTTTCGCTAGCCGTTGCAGTGGCACTAAGTAAGAAATAAAAAGAAAAAACTATAAAAAATATAAAAAAATTTCATTAAAAATATAAAATTTTTGCATTTTTTAATTGACTAAGCTTGTTTTTAATGTTAAAATGCATTAGTAAATCAAAATGGCGGAGTGGAAAAAGTAGTCATATTTTGTGACTTGCAGAGAGAGATTGGTGGGTGAAAAATCTCAGCAGAGATGTGACGAATTACAACCATTTCAAGTTTTGCGTCAGTCCACGAACGGACATAATAAGGGTTAAATGGCATCTTATATGCTTATGTTTAAAATCAAAACCTCTTTAAGTTGCGACAAAACGCCAACGAAACAAAGTAGAGTGCGTTTTCGTTTGGTCGCAAAGGTTAAAAAACAAACATAAGCGAAGATTTTTGAGTTTACTCAAAAACGAGCAAAAGTGCAGTTTTTTAACCGAATTTAGGTGGTACCACGAGCGCGCGCTTCGTCCTAAAAATTTAGGATAGGCGCGCTTTTTTGTTAGGAGAAAATATGAAAAAAGTTGACACAAATTTATATAACACACTAAAGGAACGCGGACTACTTTATCAATGCACCGATGAAGAAGCGTTAAAAAAACTGCTTGAAAGTGGCAAGCCTATCGCGCTCTATGAGGGCACTGACCCAACGGCGTCTAGTTTGCACATCGGTCACTGCGTGCCATATTGCATTATGCGTAGATTTCAACAGGCAGGGCACAAGGTGGTGCTTTTGATGGGCGGAGCTACTGCGTGTATCGGCGACCCGACCGGCAGAAGTGAGATGAGAAAGGTGCTCGACAAAGAGACGATTGATGACAATATCAAAAAAATCAAAAATTCCTTAAAGGTCTTTTTGGACTTTGAAGGCGAAAATAAGGCGAAGATTGTCAACAACAAAGACTGGTTTGAAAATCTTAGTTACATCGACTTCATGCGTGATATCGGCAGACATTTCAATGTTAACAAGATGTTAGCAAACGAGATTTACGCCAATCGCATAAAGGAAGGCGGATTGACGCTTTTTGAACTTGGCTATATGCCGATGCAAGCATATGATTTTATTCATCTCAACAAGACGCACAACTGCGTGCTTGAGTGGGGTGGCGCTGACCAGTGGGGAAATATCGTTGCTGGCGTGGAACTTGCAAGAAAGTTGAACTACGAAAACGGCACGAATATCGACATCGTCGGAGCAACAAATCCACTTCTATTGACGCCAGAAGGGAAGAAGATGGGAAAAACCGAAAAGGGCGCGATTTGGATAGATAAGGACAAGATTTCGGCATACGATTTTTATCAAGGCATTTATCAAACGCCAGACGCTTGTGTTGAGATGATGTTTGCGCTCTTCACCGATATTCCTATGCCAGAAATTCGCGAGATGGTGAAAACCGACATTGTCAATGCAAAAAGGCGCCTTGCCTATGAACTTACAAAATTTGTTCGTGGCGAAGAGGATGCGAAAATTGCCGAGGAGGCTTCGCGGGCGCTGTTTAGCGGAGAGGGGAGTTTAGACAACGCTCCAACTTATGTTCTTGAAAGCACACCTATCCTTTTAAATGACCTTTTGTTCAACTCAAAACTTGTGCCATCGAAATCGGAAGGAAGAAGAATGTGCCAGCAAGGCGCAATATCCGTGAACGGCGAGGTTGTGAAAGATTTTGCCTATGTTGTGGACAAAAAGGACTTCAAAGACGGAATATGTCTACTCAAAAAAGGCAAAAAGAACTTTATGAAAATCGAACTTAAGAAATAATTTTATAGTCCACTTTAATGGTGGACTTTTTAAATAATAAAAAATTCGTTTAATATAAAAATTTTTCAACAAAAAATGTTATTAATTTTCCTTGACAATTTTAAAAACTTTATGGAATAATGTTTTTAAGGAGGTTAATATGAAAAAAATATTTACAACGCTTGCTATTGGTGCACTTTGTTTGCCACTTGGTTTGGGACTTGCTGGTTGCGGAGGAAAATCTAGTGATGTTGATGTAGTTGCAAAAGATGTGTATGCTATGAGTGCTGTTTCATCAGTTATGTATCTTGATGATTTAGATGCTGAGGCTGGTGCTCAGAATGAAACAACAAGACCTAGTCACTTTACTGATGACGATGTTCAAGGCGTTAAAAGTTATCTTGAAATGTTTAATGGTATGCTTATTGGCGAAGGCTTAAATCAAAAAGTTGAAAGCACGCCGGTTGAAGATACCGAATATTATGGAAGATATAACCTTTGCATGACTATATCTGTTCCAAGCGTGACGGGTGAGACCGTTGTTTATAAGATGTATTACAACGAAATAAATAAAGAAACAGAAGAGGAAATTGATGACGGGGAGTTGGAACTTGAAGTTTCTTCTACTCTTGATGGGGTTTTAGTGTTTGGTGATGAAGAATATGAGGTGCACGGCGAACGCGAATTTGAGCAGGAAGGAAACGAAGAAGAGGCATCCATAGAATTTACAACTCGTTCAAGAACTAATAGAGAAAATTATATCGTTGTTGAACAAAGCGTAGAAAATGATGAAATTGAATATGAGTATAAGATATATCAAAACAATCGTTTGGTTAGTGAAACAGAAGTGGAAATGGAAAGAGAAAGAAATCACACAGAGTTTGAATTGCAGTTTAAAGATAATGGAGCGCTAAAAGCGGGTGTTTATAGAATGTATAAGCGCGACAATGACGATACTTTTGTGATTGACTATACTCAAAATAATGTCCGTGACCAAATTTTAGCCACAATTTCTACTGAGGGAGTGATTACATTCACATATTCAAACGGACATATAGAAACTTTTTAAAAATAAAGGACATAAATGAAAAGAAGACGATTGAAGATAAACTTATGCTGTCCAGCGTGGAAGATTTGCAAGAGACAACTCCAAATTAAAACGAAAGTTTAAATGACGACAAGTCAGATTCATAAACAAATTAAATATCACAAGTTTTGTCAAAAAGAAAACTAATTTCATATTTTATTAACAAGGTTTAGGAGGAAAAAATGAACGAAAAATTGAAAAAAGTGTTCGTGCTTTTAAGCGGATATTTGAGTTTTATTGCGTTTGCGGTTGTCGGCGGATATGTTTTCATTAAAAGTGAAAACGAAGAATTAAAGAAGACTGCAAAACTCACTTTGATAGTCACATTGATTTTTACTGCAATCAGCGCCGTGCTTTTGATATATAATCATTTTGGCGGATTTTTCAACGGATATTTTGGTTCAACCGCTTATGATGTCTATTCTATAATCACAGGAATAGTTGCAATAGCAAAAATCATAGTTTATGCAGTGCTTATCATAATGGTTTTAGTTAAGAAAGATAAGGAAACAAACGAAAATAAATAAAACAAGGAGCCTAAGTTTTCTCATTTAATGTCAATTAAAAAATTTTAATTATTTTGTTAAAATTACTAGATTATTTATTAGAAATGTAGTATTATATAAATAAGGGAGGGCGATATGGCAAAATACGGAAAGGATTATTTTGGCTGGAATAGAGTTCTAAGCATCATTCTTGCAATCATTCCTGTAACAGCATTCATCTTAGGCTTTGTTACAAGAATTGCAGAAGGAAAGATTGTGGCAGCAATCGTTAGAATTCTCCTAGGCTGGAACATCATCTGGCTTGTAGACCTTGTT
>CALWEZ010000017.1 GCA_944377455.1 uncultured Clostridia bacterium | reverse complement strand
AACTCATCCACACGAAGATGAAGTTGCTAGTAATCCCGAATCAGAATGTCGGGGTGAATGCGTTCCCGGGTCTTGTACACACCGCCTGTCACGCCATGGGAGTTGGTGGGACCCGAAGCCGGTGAGTTAACCTCGCAAGAGGAGACAGCCGTCTAAGGTAAAACCAGCGACTGGGGTGAAGTCATAACAAGGTAGCGGTATCGGAAGGTGCCGCTGGATCACCTCCTTTTAAAGAGAATGGTCGATGAGGGGTAGAGATACCCCAAAAGAATATTAAGGTTCTTGATAACTAATATTCAACTATTTAATTGATAAAAAATTCCACTGACTTAGGTCGGTGGATTTTTTTATTGCCTACAAATCTTTTAAGTGAAGAGTGAAGGCAGTTGGTGCGGACACAAACTACGCTTAACGCCGGCACGAAAAGTGAACTTTTCTAACGGCTACTCCGTTGGTTTCGCAATCCTCTTCCACGATTGTGATTTTTGATTTATGCTCGCCGGACAAAGTCCTTCCCCTCGCAAAATCAAAAATTGATTTAGAGTGCGTAGGTATGGCGTTGCTAGTGGTAAGTGAAGAGTTGTGGAAAGATTTTGAGAGATTGCTTGATAGAATTTAATTTTTAAAATTAACAATATATGTTGACAAAACTGGTTGTTTTGTGGTATATATAGAATATATATTAAGGGAAAGGAGAATGCAATAATGGAAATAGATAGAGATGATGATAGAAGAACAACCGGGGGGGGGAGAGAGTAAGACATCGCGAGAACATCCAAGCGACTGTTGAAGAAAGGATGTATCCGCACCACCACATGACAACTTTGGAGATGGTATTGACAATGAAATATCATGGAGATAAAGAGGCTATGTATCGTAGTCATGCGGAAAAACGTTGTAGAGAAGATCAAAAAGCAAGAGAGAACAATGGTGTAACCGAACTTTATAAAGGAGAAGGTCGTGGTTATTATATTAGCAGTGGCGAGAAGGCGGTAGGCTGTGTCACAAATCTAGCAGAGAGCAAGATTTAGAAATTAATATATATTTTTTGCGGGATAGTTTTATCTCGCTTTTTTTAAAGATGAAAATTTGAGTGAATTGTGATTGTAATCAAATTTTATATTTATTAAAATAGATAAAAACACTCAATAAAAAATTAACACCTAGTGAAAAATTAACCTTGACAAATTGACTTAATTTTTATATAATCAATTTAATTGTGGGAGAATTGGTTATGAAAAAGGTTGACTTGTCCTATTATTTGCCATTGATTCAAGCGGTGCATGACGGCGATTTTGAAGAGTTTAAACTTGTGGTGGACAGTTTAAAGGAAAGTGACCTACTGAAAAGTCTTGGCAGGCAGAATGCTGAGGCGGTACTTTCGGAGTGGAATATTAACAAAAAAGATGGCGGAGACACTAGAAAAAACGCGGTCTATAATGCTATGGAATATTTAATTTCAAGTGGGTTTTCTGTTAAAGGCACAAACCTTATTCCTTATTGCTTGCATAATGAGAACAATAGGGCTTCAATTAAACTTTTAAACCTTTTATACGAAAACGGCGCGGATATTGACGCAAAATATAACGGCTACACTGGGCTGATGTATGCTTGCTCCACATATGGCGGACTTGGGAAGGTTAAGTTTTTTCTTGATAGGCGTGCAGATGTCAATGTTTTGGGCGAGCGTAAGGAAAATGCCTTGATGTTGTTTTGCAAAACATATGGCGCATTTAATAACGATAACAAGGATGAAATAGAAGCAGATTTTAAAATCGTGGCAAAAGATTTGGTGGAAAGAACCAAGGACCTATCGCGAAAGGATAAAAACGGCAACACCGCTAAAAGTTTGATAGAAAAGCATGCTAGTGCCGAATATTGTGACGGCTTAGAAAGATATAATTGTTATGTGATTGCTTCGTATATTTCTAACGCATTAGAACGAAGTCAAAAATCTTGAACTAAATAGAGATGACGTCTCTATTTTTTTATTGCTTGAAGAAGTTGGGATATTTTGTGCATGAATAACTGGTTTACAGAAGATTTTGAGTTATAGCAATAATTTTGCCATAATGATTTCACGCTGGCGACTTTTTGCAAGAAATTCACAATCCTTATGAAATTTTAATATACTTTTATAGGTCGAAAGACTATTACAAGGGAGAAAATATATGTTTTTTAATAATTGTAATAATAGGTGTCGGCCAGTGCTAGTGTATTCCATCAACAATGGTGTGCCTACAATTCGAACAACTGTTGGTGTCACAGGTCCAACTGGCGCAACAGGAGCGACTGGTGCAACCGGCGCCACTGGTCCGCAAGGTATTCCAGGTGCAGGCGCAGTTTTAATCGGCGCAACTGTCACAAGCACTCCAGGAACTGATGCCAGCGTTTCCGCAAGAACGGTTGGCGAGTTCACTGAACTTACCTTCACCATTCCTCGTGGTGAGACTGGTCCTACAGGTGCAACCGGAGCAACCGGAGCGACAGGCGTGACTGGACCAACTGGTGCCACTGGAACTGGAACTACAGGTGCTACAGGTGCTACAGGTGCCACTGGGGTTACTGGCCCGACTGGTCCAACAGGTCCAACAGGTCCAACCGGACCTACAGGTGTAACTGGTCCAACTGGAGCAACCGGACCGACCGGCCCAACTGGAGCCACTGGTGCTACAGGCGAAACAGGACCAACTGGCGAAACTGGAGATACTGGTGCGACCGGTGCTACTGGCGCAACGGGTCCAACTGGTCCAACTGGACCAACGGGACCGACAGGTGGTGTGACCACTGTGACTGTTGGAACGACAACAACCGGCGATGCTGGAACAGATGCCAGCGTGTCTGGGGTAACAGGAACGGATTTGTTAACTTTAAACTTCACCATTCCTCGTGGCGACACAGGCGAAACTGGAGATACTGGTGCAACCGGTGCTACTGGCGCAACTGGTCCAACAGGTGCAACAGGACCGACTGGCGAAACTGGTCCGGCAGGCGCAACGGGCGGTGGAATTGCAGCATATGGCGGACTATACAATAACGCCACACAGACCCCAACACTGACTACAGCCAACACCTTTGTTCCACTTGAACTTAATACTGCTCTGCCACTTTTAAACACCACGGATGCCACAAACGCTATCACTGTTGACGATGCTGGCACTTATGAGATATTCTATAATATCGACTTAACAGCAACAGCCGAACTCACATTCAGCGCTGAGGCAAGGCAAAACACAACAGCGATAACGCCAACCATAACCACGGTGACCGCAACGGTGACAACAACAGGTGGTGGCACATTCAATGCAACACTCACAACAAGTGCCATCGTGGCACTCAGTGCTGGCGACAGCATCGACCTTGCACTCACAACCACAGGCACGCCATCTGGCACAACCACTGTGCAAGCGAACGGCAGTTGCATCTTAACAGTGAAAAGGCTCGACGCCTAACCTAAATTAAAACAACAAAAAGAGGAGAACGACATTTTGTTATAACTCCTCTTTTTTCTATGCGAAAAATAAACTATAAAATAGGTAAAAATTTAAAAGTGAGTATGGACAAAAAAATTAAAATTGTAAACAAAAGAGAAGATAGAGATTAGTCTATCTTCTTTTTTATATTTTTCCTTGTTTTTTTCGCAAATCGAATTAAGCACGAAACACTTAAAGTGAGACCGAGGTTTATTCAAACGGAGTTGGCACCATTTATTGTGTGTTGTCCAAATTTTCCTTATTGTTATTACCTTTTCCATGCGTGCAGGAGGAACTCTTTGTTGCCGTCACCACCTAGGATGGGTGAGGGGATGATTGGGGAAAGCGTGAAGCCGGCAGATGAAAAGGCGAAGGTGATGTCTTTTAAGATTTTTTCGTGTATCTTTTCATCTTTCACAATGCCTTTGTGTTTTTTGGCGTAGTCCTTTCCGCATTCAAATTGAGGCTTAACTAGGGCGATGATTTCGTTAAAGTCCTTTGAGAGTTTTTCGGCGAGTTTTGTTAGGCTGACAAAGGAAACATCGATGACAGCAATGTCGGCGTCAAGAAAGTTAGATTTATCGAAAGTTAAATAATTTGTGTTTTCAAGGCTGACAACTCTTTTGTCTTTTCTTAAACTTTCGGCAAGTTGGTCAGTGCCTGTGTCAATCGCATACACCTTTTTTGCGCCGTTTTTAAGGCAAACATCGGTAAATCCGCCAGTAGAAGCGCCGATGTCCACAACAACTTTGCCTTTTAAATCAACCTTAAACTCTTCAAGTGCCTTTTGCAATTTAAATCCACCGCGTGACACAAATTCAAAGGGCAATGCCTCGATTTTTGCGTTATCTTCAACGATGCAAGCCGGCTTTGTTACCACTTTGTCATCCACTTTAACACGGGCGGAAACGATAGCCTCTTTCGCCTTCTCGCGTGAAGGATAATAGCCTTTTTCAAGCAAAAAACTGTCCAATCTTTTCATACTAAAATTTTATCATAAATATATAAAAGAAGCAACTTAACATAGAGAAAAATTAAACAAATAAAAAAGCACGCTTTAAGGCGTGCATATTTTTATTTAATTTATTTGTTCTTTGCTTCGTCTAATAGTTTTGCGAAGTGTGCTTTTTTGCGGTCAGCAGAATTTTTATGAATGATATTTTCTCTTGCTGCGCTGTCGAGTTTTGAAACAAGAACGGAATAAAGTTTGGAGGCTTCTTCAACATTTGTGGAAAGTGCTTCCTTAAACTTTTTGATATAGGTTTTGATTTCTGATTTTACAGAGTTATTCACAACTCTTCTTTCTTTTTCAAGTTCAACTCTCTTCTTCGCTGATTTAATGTTTGCCATGTTTTTCTCCTTAAAAAATTAACACAATGATTATAGCATATAAATTTACAAAAATCAACTTATTTTTTAAATTTTTTTGACAATATTTAAAATATGCATGATTTATTGGATGAATGTGGCAAAGATTTGAAGAATTTTGGTTATATAACCGAGGAACTAGAGCGGTTTAAGGCGACTTGCTCTAAACTTTTTATCGACACGGAAGAGAAAGCGAAAAAGTTAGGCTTTGAAAAAGGGCACTATTTTATCCTAAATGCACCACTTCTTCTTGGGCTTAAAGAAGAGCACTATAAATTTTTAAAGGCGGAAATCAAGAACCGCGTTAAATTTCTTTTAAAGGAAAACAAGATTAAGGTTAAAGAAAACATCCTTTTTGTCGGCATCGGCAATCCGCAAATCACAGCGGACAGTTTCGGCGATGCGGTGATACAAAAACTCAACATCTCACCATTTGAACATGATAATCATGTTTATAAGATTTCTCCGAACACCTTTTCAAACACCGGCATCAATGCCTATGAGATTATTAGGCTTCTCGTTGAGGGGTTCAATATCTCGGCAGTTGTTTTGTTTGATGCACTTGCGACAACTAATCTTTTAAGGCTTGGCACTTCCATTCAGTTTAATGATGCAGGATTAACGCCGGGGAGCGCACTCAACAAGTTTGGCATGCCGATAAATAGTGAAACTCTCGGCGTTCCATGTCTATCGGTTGGCGTGCCGCTTATGATTTCGGCAGGCGACATATCGAAAAACGCATCCAAAGAACTCATCCTTGCCGAAAAGGATGTCGCCGAAAAAGTGGACTATCTTTCGCAACTCATTGCTGATGTGTTTAATGAAATTTTGGAATAAATAATTTTTTCGAGTGTAAAATTATGCTTTTAAATAAACAAATAATAATCTATCTATATCTCGTGTTTATCTTTCATTTCTATACTATTTATTGTGTAGTATGCATGCATAATACACAATATAGAGTGAAGACTGGTGAAGAATTTAATATAAGTTTATTTATTCTATAATCAAAACCAATTTACCTGCAACACCACCCTCACTCATACACACTCTAAAACAATTTTTGATTTTGCGAAGCGTAGAACTGCGTTCGGCGAGCATAAATCAAAAATCACCTACAGGGAAGAGGATTGGGAAGAGAAACCGAACTTTTAGCGGTTAGGAAAATTTATTTTCCGTGTCCGCGTTTAAAAAGTTTTGTGTCTGTCCCAGCGGTTATATATACCACTTATCACTGTCCTTCTCTCTATGCCATGCGTTTTTGTTGGCGACTATAAAAGTCTTTTCTTTTGTTGGAGAGTTTTCCATATTGAAGCGCGCTTTGATTTTTATTTCGTTCTCTTCTTTTTTGAGTGGAAGGGTGATGTTTTCGGTGATGTTTTTGTCTTTCAAAGTGCGGTAATATTCGCCGTTGAGATAGATGTCGTAGATGATGTGTCTTTCGGTTTTTATTGAGAGCGTGCAGTTGTCCTTTTCCTTTTTGCAGGTGGCGTTTATGTCGTTTAAAGAAACAAAGTTGTTTGAAACTTCGCTTGGCATATTGAAGCGAGAAAAGAGTGCGGTTTTGGTGTAGCGCTCAGGCGCATCAGGGCTTGCGAGCACTATTCTATGATTTTCTTCTTTCTCTAATAGGTCAATCTTCGCTTCGGTCACAAGCGAAGGCATCTCAAACTCTGTCTTTTTTGGCGGTGTGCTTTGGATAAATTTCTTGACCGCCTGTGTAGGCTCGTTGCCACCATTTATGCTAATTAGTGTGTTGTCTAAATTGCCACACCAGACACCGATGGCATAGTCGGGTGTGTAGGAGATGTTATAGGCATCAAGATTGCCACTTTTCTTTCCGACCGTGCCTGTCTTTGATGCCACTTCGGTGGAAGTTATGTCGGCAAGTTTCTTCGCTGTGCCTTCCTTTGCCGTCTTTTTCAAGATGTCGGTCATAAGGTAGGCGCTGTCACTTCGAAGCACTTGTTTTTCGCGCGGTTCATGCTTATAGACAAGGTGGTTGTTTTTGTCGAGAATGTATGAAACGAACTTGGCGTCGGCGTAGTTACCAGCGTTGGCAAAGGTGGTGTAGGAATTTGTCAGCGTCTTTAAATTTTCGCCATAGGTCATTCCGCCGAGAGCGAGCGCGTAACTATCGTCCTTTTCATCAAAGGTGAAGCCCATACGCTCAGCATACATCTTGCCTGTGTCGATGCCGATGTAACTTAGCACCTTTATAGCAACCGTGTTGACCGAGTTTTCCACTGCATCGGTGACCGTGATATATCCGCGGTATTTTCCGCCGACATTCTGTGGCGAATAGGAGCCGATTGTGATTTTCTCATCGTTGACCTCGGTCTCTGGCGTGATGACATTTTCATTGAGTGCAGGCGCATAGACAAGCACAGGCTTTATGCACGAGCCGACCTGCCTTTTTGCATCAAGAATTTTGTAGGCAGAGTTGCCGTTATACGCAGTGACGCCATGCGAAGAGTTGTCTATCACGATACCGGCGTAGTCATTTCCTTGAAAGTCGGTGGAAGCGAGCGAGTTGTTTAAGGCTTCTTGCTGTTTTTCGTCTTGATAGGTGTGAATTTTATATCCGCCTATGGCAATCTGTTTTGCAGGAAGTTTTAATATCTCCATTGCCTCATCTATGCTTGCCTGAGAATAGGAATTAAGTTTATTTTCTGCCTCTTTGTTGATGTCGAGTTTTATCGGTGTGCTTTCGGTGTTAAGCATAACACTTGTGTCGATTTTTCCGTCCTTTTCCATCTCTTCTAACACCAAATTTCTGCGCTTTGTGGCATTTTCAGGGTGATTTATCGGCGAATATTTGTTTGGCGACTTAATCATTCCAGCGAGCGTGCAACTTTCGCTGAGCGACAAGTCTTCGGCACTTTTGTTGAAATAAAAATTGGAAGCGCTCTCAATGCCATAGCAGTTGTTGCCGAAGTAGATGACATTGAGATAGCACTCCAAAATTTTATCTTTATCAAACGCCTTTTCAAGTTTGCGCGTGAGCGCGATTTCCTTTATCTTTCGCTCAAAGGTCTTTTCACTGCTTAGGTGCGTGTTTTTGATGAGTTGCTGGCTTATGGTTGATGCGCCTTCCTTTAACGAAAATGATTTTAGGTTGTTATACATCGCTTTTAAAATGCGCTTTTTGTTTATGCCGTTGTGCTTATAAAAATCCTTATCTTCAATCGAGATGAAGGCATCTTTGGTATGCTCTGGAATTTTGTCTATCGTGATATATGCGCTGTTAAAGGTATTTTCTTCTTCAATTATGTTGTTATCGCTATCGTAAACTTCGATGCTGAGCGCGGGACTTGTAAGCGCATCAGTGTTAAGGGAAAGTTTAGAAAACTTTAAATACTCGGCTAGGAAATATGTGCCGATGAAGCATAATAATCCGATTATAAGTAAACTTATAGTTATAAGACAGATTTTGACAATTTTCTTCATTTTTTTATTATGTTACGAATTTTGTCAAAAATACATCTCTTCTCTTGCAAAACTAAGAAAAAACTTGTATAATATACTTGTTATGAAATATATAATTATTACTTACGGATGCCAGATGAATGTGCATGAGAGTGAAAAACTTGCATATATCTGCGAGCAAATGGGCTACACAGCAACTGACAAGCGAGATGAGGCGGATTTAATCATCTTTAACACTTGTGCTATTCGAGAAGGCGCAGAAGATAGAGTTTTCGGAAATGTTGGGGCGTTAAAGAAATTAAAGAAACAGCGTCCTAATGTTATCATTGCGGTATGTGGATGTATGACGCAAAAAGAGAGAACGGCAAATTACATCTTAAAAACCTTTCCATTTGTCGATATTGTTATCGGCACTTTCAATTTGCCAAACTTTGCATACTATGTGGAAGCGGTTAAAAAGGGTAGACAACTTGAACTTTTAGAGGAAGGCGAGATTGATGAAACTGTGCCATACAAAAGGTCGAGCGGTGACAACGCATGGGTGAATATCATGCAGGGGTGCAATAACTTCTGCACATATTGCATCGTGCCGTATGTCAAAGGTCGAGAGAAGAGCCGAAGCGAAGAAAATATCTTAAAAGAGATAAAGGAAATTGTGGGCGAAGGAAAATACAAAAAAATCACACTCTTAGGGCAAAATGTCAACTCCTATGGTCACGACTTAAAAAATGGCGAAAATTTTGCTAAACTTTTAAGAGATATTTGCACGCTTGACGGCGACTTTAAACTCACTTTCATGACTTCGCATCCAAAAGATTTGACAAGTGATGTTATCGATGTCATCCGCGATGAAGATAAGCTTTTAAAGGAAATTCATCTTCCAGCGCAGAGCGGAAATAACCGAATTTTGCATCTTATGAATAGGCGCTACACACGAGAAAAATATCTTTCTATTATCAAGGAAATTCGCGAGAAAATACCTGACTGCAAGATAACTTCCGACTTCATTGTTGGTTTTCCAACCGAAACGGAAGAGGAGTTTGAGGACACTATGAGCCTTGTTAAAGAGGTTAAGTTTGACGGCATATTTGCCTTTATGTATTCTCCGCGTGAGGGGACTGTTGCAAGCCGTATGGACGGTCAGATTGATGAAAAGATAAAGAAAAAGCGAGTAAATGCACTTCTTAAACTTGAAAAGGAAATTCAAAAGGAAAAACGAAATGGAAATTGACAGAAAAAAGATTTCTCCGATGATGAACCACTATCTAAACCTAAAAGAGCAGTATCCTGACTGTGTAATTTTTTATCGACTTGGCGACTTTTATGAACTCTTTTTTGAGGATGCGGTGGAGATAAGCCGAGTTTTAGACTTGACGCTCACAGGCAAAAGTTGCGGACTTAAAGATAAGGCGCCTATGTGCGGTGTGCCATATCATGCCGCAGATACATATATCGCCAAACTTGTGAACAAGGGCTATAAGGTGGCAATATGTGAGCAACTTTCCGAGCCGACAAAAGGTCAGATTGTGGAGCGCGATGTCATAAAGGTGGTCACCGCTGGCACAATAACCGAAGAGAGCATGCTTGATGGCGACAAAAATAACTACATCATGTGCCTATACTATCACGACAACACGCTCTCGATTGCCTATTCTGATATTTTAACTGGCGAGTTTCATTTATACACATTTGATAAGGATATGGAAGCAAACTTTTCCAACCTATTTTCGCGCATCAATCCGTCTCAGGTTATCGGCAACAGCGAGGCCAAGGTTTTCTATAACAACCTGTCTCTTCAAAACGCTGGCTCTATGCCGAAGTTTGAAGAGTATTACGATTTTGCCTTTAATTTGCCAAAGTGCAAAGAAAACATACAAAAGCAGTTTGGCGAAAATGCCTTAAATGTGTTTGAACTTAAAAAGGAAAACGAGATTATCGTTATCGGTGCGCTGACCGAGTATCTTTTTGAAACGCAAAAGCGCAATATGAAGAATATCAACAAAATCTTCACGCACAGAAAAGATAACTTTTTGAACCTTGATATGAACACCAGGCGTAACCTTGAAATTGTGGAGGCTATTCGAGATAAAAAGAGATATGGAAGTCTACTTTGGCTTCTTGACAAAACTAAAACGCCGATGGGCGCAAGGCTTTTCCGCACATGGCTTGACCAACCACTAAAGGACTCTACTCTTATCAACGCGAGACTTGACTGCGTTGAAGAGTTTTCTAAAAATCTCATAATGCGCGACAAACTCCGCACATCACTATCAAATATTCACGACATTGAAAGAATTTCAGGAAAAATCGGCTATGGCAATGTGACGCCGAGAGATTTAGAGGCACTAGGAAATTCGCTTGCTGTGCTTCCAGAGATAACCAAGGCGTTAAGCGGTGCAAAGGGCAAAAATCTTATCAGGTTACTAGAGAATATCGGCGACTTTTCGGCGATAAGCGACCTACTTAAGAAGGCTATCAAAGAAAATCCGCCTGTTTCCACGCGTGAAGGCGGATATATCAAAGACGGATTTAATGAAGACCTTGATAAATATCGAAACGCCAAAGAGAACAGCAAAAAACAGGTGAATGAACTTGAAAAGCGCGAGCGCGAAGTGACCGGACTTAAAAACTTGAAGATAAATTTTAACAGTGTGTTTGGCTACTACATCGAAGTGAGTAAATCGCAAACCGACCTTGTGCCTTTAAGGTATGTTAGAAAACAGACCTTGACAAATGCCGAGCGCTACACCACAAACGAACTAAAGGAACTTGAAGATTTGGTGCTTAATGCCGACGAAAACGCTGTGAAGTTAGAGGATAAGATTTATAAGACGCTTATTGAATATCTCACAAACTATATCTCTCATTTTCAAGACCTAAGTAAGACCATTGCCGAACTAGACTCGTTGTTGTCACTAGCCGAGTGCGCAGTGAAATATAACTACACAAGACCTACCATAAACAAAAATGTTAAAGAAATAAAGATTGAGGGTGGTAGACATCCAGTTGTTGAGCAGTTTGTGAAAAATGGGAATTTTATTGCAAACGACACACTTTTAGACAACAACGACAACACAATGATGATAATAACTGGTCCTAACATGGCGGGTAAAAGCACGTATATGAGGCAGGTGGCAATCATCACGTTTATGGTGCATATCGGCAGTTTTGTGCCAGCAAAGAGCGCAGAGATTTCGATAACCGACCGAATCTTCACGCGTGTGGGCGCAAGTGACGACCTTGCGTTTGGACAATCGACCTTTATGGTGGAGATGAGCGAAGTTGCCTTGATTCTTGCCAATGCCACAGAAAAAAGTTTGGTGGTTTTGGATGAGATTGGCAGGGGAACCTCGACCTTTGACGGACTTTCTATCGCGTGGGCAGTTGTGGAGTATATCGCAAAGAACATCAAATGCAAAACGCTTTTCGCCACACACTACCATGAACTTTCCGAACTTGAAGGCGTGATAGGTGGTGTTAAAAACTATAAAATCACCGTCAAGGAAGTGGGCGACAGCGTGATATTCTTAAGAAAGATTGTGCGTGGGCATGCGAATAAGAGTTTCGGCGTGGAAGTTGCCAAACTCGCTGGCGTGCCAGAGAAAGTGATTGAGCGCGCGAAAGAGATAAGCGAGAACCTAGAGCGTGTCAACAAAAAACTCGACCTTGACATCTTCAGCGAAGATGAAGAGCGTCAGCGTGCAGAGAAGAATAACAAGTTAGGTCAAAAGATTCTTTCAATTCTTAAAGACGTCGATATGAACAGAATGACGCCAATGGAAAGTTTTGAGGTTTTAAACGATTTAGTCAATAGTGCAAAAGGAGAGTAATATGAAAATCAATGTGCTATCCCCAAGAATTTACAATCGAATTTCGGCAGGCGAGGTGGTGGAAAATCCAGCAAGCATTGTGAAAGAACTTGTGGAGAACAGCCTTGACGCTGGAGCGACGAAAATCAAGGTGGAGATTTATGATGGTGGCATAAAGGAGATAACGGTCAGTGACAACGGCTCTGGGATTGAAAAGGACGATTTGCCACTTGCCTTTCTTCCGCACGCCACAAGTAAGATAAGTGATGTTGATGACCTAGACAGCATCGCCACATTAGGTTTTCGTGGGGAGGCACTTGCAAGCATTGCGTCGGTCTCTATGGTCAAACTTTCCACAAAAACGGAAAACGCAGAAACTGGCTATCTCATTGAAGCGAGCGGTGGCGAGATTGGAAAGGTTAAGGAAGTTGCGCGCACAAAGGGCACAACGATAACTTGCTCTAATTTGTTCTACAACACGCCAGCGCGCGCCAAATTCTTAAGAAAACCAAAGACGGAAGAGGGCGAAATCACGCATTTAATCGAAAAATTTATGCTCTCGCGCCCTGAGGTTAGTTTTGAGTATTTCATTGACGACAAGTGCAAGTATAATAACACTACCAACAAACTTGAAGATGTCATCTACCTTATCTACGGCAGAGAAGTTTATGACAATATGCTTAAATTAGACTATAAGGTTGAGGGAGTGGAGATAGAGGGCTTCATATCTTCGCCAAAACTCTCGCGTCCAAATAGGTCGTGGCAGACGCTTTTTGTCAACGGCAGATTTGTGGAGAACTATCAAGTCTCCGCGTGCATTCAAGGCGCTTACACCTCCTTTCTTATGAAAGGGCGTTTCCCTATCTATGTGATAAACTTAAAAATTCCGTTCGATAAGGTCGATGTCAATGTGCATCCAAACAAAAAAGAGGTTAAGTTCGAAGAAAACTCCAAAGTCTTTATGGCTATTCGCCGAGCGGTTGAAAGCGCGCTTGTCGGCACAAACCTAATTGCCGACTTTGAGTTTGAAAACAGAGATGAAAAGGAGTGGAGCAAGTTTTCCATTCAAAATGACGAGGACCCACAGCGCACATCCTTTAATGCCACCACAAAGACGAATATTCAGCCTCTTTCGCGAGACGAAGGCTCAAGTTATATAATCAAAAAAGATGTGAGCGGAGATTTAGTTGACTATAAAGAACTACAGAAAAAGGATATTGAAATCATCAATATGCCACAGTTTTCCAATATCAAAAATGATGAGAGAAAGAAAAATAAGCCAGGTGGCTATATCTTCTTCGACCAAGGCGAAGAGAGATTACTGTCGGAAGCATATGTCAGCCCAGTAGAGAAAAATGACAAGGTTGAAGAAAAGAGAGAAGAGATACACGAAACTTTCTTAGACGCCAACATCAAAGATGAAGTGAAGATTGTGGGCGTGGTGTTTAAGACCTACATCATCACCGAATATGGCGACAGCATCTATATCATAGACCAACACGCCATGCACGAAAGGCAACTCTATGAAAAGTTGAAAAGTGAAATTGAAAGTAAGAGTGTGATAAAGCAAGACCTTTTAGTGCCATACGAATTTAATCTGACGCCACTTGACGCGGAGAAATTCGAAGAGCGCATTAAGAATTTGAACGAAATAGGTTTTGAGGTTGAATATGACGGACATACCTTTAAGATTAAAAGCGTGCCATATGTGCTTTCAAACATCAACTTAGGTAAGTTTGTTGACGAGGTCATCGGCGACGAAACAATCGGCGAGAAAAAAGCGAGTGCTTTCGTCAATGAAAAACTTTGCCAGCACGCGTGCAAGCATGCCATCCGCGCAGGCGATGTGGTGACTAAGGATGAAATTGCGTATCTTCTTGAAGAGATGAAAAAGAGTATGCTTCTCTGTCCGCATGGCAGACCTATCGTGGTGAAAATGACACGAAAAGAGTTAGAGAAGATGTTTAAAAGGGTGCTATGATGGATAAAGTTTTGTTTATCTTAGGGCCCACCGCTGTTGGCAAGACGGATATTTCGATAACGCTTGCAAAAAAGTTTGATGGCGAGATAATTTCCTGTGACTCCGTGCAAATTTTTAAAGGCTTAGACATCGGCTCGGCAAAGGTCAAAAAGGAAGAGATGCAAAATGTTCCACATCACTTAATCGGCATTGTTTCGCCGAACGAGAGTTTCACCGCTTTTGATATGACTGAAGCGATAAAGAAGGAAATTAAGGATATAACAACGCGCAACCATCTTTCAATCGTTGTCGGTGGCACAAGTTTGTATGTTAAATCGCTTATTCTCAACTACAACTACGGCGGAGTCGGCGTGGACGAAGCGTATCGAAAAGAACTCAAAGAAATTTTGGAAAAGGAAGGCTCAGAAAAACTCGCCAAAATGCTGGAAAAGGAAGATAAAAACGCCTATGAAAAGATTGATAAACATAATCCGCAACGGCTTATTCGGGCGCTGGAGATAGCGCGCTTTAAGGGCGAGAAAAAGACGGATGAAAAGATAATTGAACCGCTTGTTTTCGCGCTTGTTTTAGATAGGCAAAGACTCTATGAAAGGATAAATAGGCGTGTGGACATGATGCTTGAAAGCGGACTTGTAGATGAAGTTAAATCGCTTTTAAATAACGGCGTTAAGAAGGATAGCCAGTCGATGCACGCGATAGGATATAAAGAAGTTATCGCATACTTAGACAATGAAATTTCCTATGAGCGTATGGTGGAACTTATCAAACAGCATTCGCGCAACTACGCCAAACGGCAACTGACCTTTTTGCGCGGAATGGATGACGTGAACTATGTGGATGTGGAAAACAAAAAGGAAATTTCTTCGATGGAAGAGAAGATAACGAGGTGGCTTAATGGATAAGAAAAAGTTAGATATTTTAAACGGAATTGAAAAGGAACTATCGTCGCGATTTCAAAAGATAGACGAGATTGCACTTTTAAATCAAGAAAAGGTGCTTTCTGCTTTTTGCAAGCACGAGATAACCAACCAGCACTTTGCAGGAACTACTGGATATGGCTACACAGATAAGGGCAAGGAAGGTTTAACGAAAGTTTACAGCGAGATTTTCGGCACAGAAGATGCGATTGTCACTCCGCACCTAACAAGCGGAACACACGCGATTGCCACATGCCTATATGGGCTTCTTCGCCCAAAGGATATGCTTTTATCCATCTCTGGCGACCTATACGACACCCTTCACGACACACTCTTTGGCAAGGATAACGGCAGTTTAGAGTGTTACAATATCGATGTCAAATTTGTCGACCTTGTGAATTCACATTTTGATGAAGAAAAAATCTATAAACTTGTGAAAAAGTATAAGCCAAGAGTGGTGTTTGTGCAACGCTCTCGCGGTTATTCTTCAAGAAAGGCGCTTTCGGTACTCGATATGGCACCAATTTTTAAAAGGGTTAAAGAAATTTCGCCAAAGTCTTTCATCGTTGTCGACAACTGCTACGGCGAATTTATGGAAACGAGCGAGCCAACCGAAGTCGGCGCAGATGTGTGCGTTGGCAGTTTAATCAAAAACATCGGCGGTGGACTTGCACCAACTGGCGGATACATTGTCGGTACTAAGCAGGCACTTTCGCTTATTGAAAACCGCTTGACTTGTCCTTCGATTGGCAGAGAGACAGGTTCGTATGAGACAGGATACAGACTTTTCTATCAAGGCTTGTTTATGGCGCCACACATCGTCGCTCAGGCGGTTAAGGGCGCATATCTAATCGGCGAAGTTATGAAAAGGCAGGGTTATAAAATCATTCCAGATACCACAGAAGACTCCTACGACATCATAAAGTCGATAGTGTTCGACACCGAGGAAGAACTCATCCGCTTTGTGCAACTCATCCAAAAACTTTCGCCAATCGACAGCAACGCCGTGCCAATTCCTTATGATATGGTTGGCTACACCACACAGGTCATCATGGCGGCAGGCACTTTTGTTGAAGGCGCGTCGATAGAACTTTCGTGTGATAGTCCAATCAAAAAACCATACATTGCCTATTTCCAAGGCGGACTCACTTACGAGCAACTTAAAATTGTTGCCTACAACCTTTTAGATTTTAAAAAGAAATAAGATGGAAAAATAATAAATAATTGTTGAAAATTTATCATAAAAATATCTTAAAAACCAACTAAATATATCTTTAAAATCAATAAATAATTTTGAAAAAATTAGTTAAAAAATAAAATATTCATAAAAAACACACCAAAAATAACAAAAAAACGCTAAAAAATCGAATTTTTAGCGTTTTTTTGCTGTTTTATTTTTGTGATTTTACTTGAACGTTACCATTTTTTATGTAATAACTAGGTCGTTTAGTGAAGAAGATAGTAAGTTGATTGCTAAGTGACATAATGATAAGGTCTAATTAAAATTTATAGTTTATAAAATTTCATTAAAAACAAAAAAATACTGAGCGAACTCAGTATTTTTATATTTAATTATCCTTATATAATTTTTCCTTTCTTGTTTTTAATATTCTTGTTAAAGGGTCGTCAACTTTGGTGGCGTTTTTCATTTCATGATTTGCAATATCGTATTTATTGCCATTCTTAACCAATAAAAGTTCAGGCTTAATTTCATTTGCTTTTGCCACAATATCAAAGTAATTTTTACGCAAAGCTATAAGCAAAAAGTTTTCGCCTTTATTGTTTTGAATGGTGGCTAGTTCTGGATTGATTTCAAGCGACTTTAAAAGCACATCGTGTAAGCCGTTATAAGTTGATGAGTGCAAGAAGGTGTCTCCAGCTTTATTTTGAATTGTGGCAAGCTCTGGGTCGATTTCAAGCGCTTTTATAAGAACAGATTGCAAATCATAGTGCGTGCCAACATGAAGGAAGGTGTTTCCAAATTTGTTCTGGATTGTGGCAAGCTCTGGGTCAATCTCAAGTGCTTTGAATAACACATCTTGAAGCTCTTGGCGCGCTGCTTGATGTAAGCAAGTGTCGCCGAAATGGTTTTGAATAGTGGTAAGGCTTGGTTCAACATCAAGCACTTTAATTAACACATCTTGAAGTTCATAACCAGCCAAATGTAAGCATGTGTCACCATTTTTGTTTTTGATAGCCAAAAGCCCTGGGCTAACCTCAAGTGCTTTTAAGAGGACATCCGAAAATTTTTTGCGTGAGGATACATGTAAGAAGGTTTCGCCATTCTTGTTTTGAATGGTGGCAAGGTCTGGGTCAGATTCAAGCGCTTTAATTAAAACATCTTGCAGTCCAAATCCTGTCACTCTATGTAGAAGGGTATTTCCATTTTTATCTTGCGTTTTGGCAAGCTTTGGATATTTTTCTACAACCAAACTTAATAAATTTTCAAAGTTGTCTTGAAGAGCCACATCAATTAGAGTTTTAAATTGATTCTGCTTTGAAGCCTTCATTGTTAATATATCCTCATCGTTCGTCTCTTTTAGATATTTAACAAGTTGCTCCTCTATATTTTCAATATTGTCATCTTCTTCTACTAGCGCTATAATCTTATCAATATCATTTTGTTTTTTCATTTTTCATCTCCTTATGCTGTATTAATTTTATCACAACCTACCTCTGTTGTCAATACCCAATTTTGAAAAAGCGCAAAGAAAAATTAATTGCAACAAAACTGATTAAAATTAAATATAAATGATTAGTTTAAAAATATCTCACCATTCTTTTCAAGATTTAGAATTTAATGTATTTTCTTGACACATAAAACAAAATATCTTATAATTTTAATATGTTAAAGATAGAAAATTTAAGTTATCTAGTAAGTAGTGATAACGACGATAAGGATATATTAAGAAATATTAATCTAGATTTTTTGAAAGGAAAAATCTATGTCATCACTGGTCCTAATGGTAGCGGAAAATCAACCCTTGTGAAACTTATCATGGGGATACTTTCGCCGACAGAAGGTAAGATTATTTTTAATGATAAGGATATAACCAATTTGAAGATAAATGAGCGTGCGGGTCTTGGCATCGCGTATGCCTTTCAACAGCCAGTGACTTTCAAAGGGCTTAAGGTCAAGGAACTACTCAACATTGCATCCAATAAGGAAAACGATTTTAACACGCTTTGCGACTATCTCTCCAAAGTTGGCTTGTGCGCGAAGGACTACATAAACCGACCGCTTGACGGCAAACTTTCTGGCGGAGAACTGAAAAGGATAGAACTTGCCATGGTGCTTGCAAGAAATGCCGAGGTTAACATTTTTGATGAGCCAGAGGCAGGCATCGACCTATGGAGTTTTGAGAATCTGACAAAGATTTTTAAGGAACTTAAGTCGATCACCATCATTGTCAGCCACCAAACAAAAATTTTGGAGATTGCCGACAGCGTGATACTTCTTAAAAATGGCAGGGTGGAGAAGATAGGAAAGTATAGCGAAATTAAACCATACATTCATTCCGACACCTGCGGAAAACTGAGAGGCAAAAATGGATAAGATTGACAAAATGCTACTTGAAAAAGTTTCAGATTTACACAAAATCTCAATGGGCGCTTTTAACATAAGGAAAAACGGACAGGTGCTTGACAGAAAAACCACCAAAGAGATTGAAATTGTGCCAAAGAAGAATAAAAGCGGAATTGACATCATAGTGAAGCCAAACGTCAAAAACAAGGCGTTGCATATCCCTGTGATTATCACTGCTGGCGGGCTTAATGATTTGGTGTATAACGATTTCTATATCGGCGAAAATGCCGATGTGACCATTGTTGCGGGCTGTGGCATACACAACACAACAAGTGAGACTAGCACGCATAACGGTATCCACTCCTTTCATCTCGGCAAAAATTCGCATGTCAAATATATCGAGCGCCACGTTGGCGAGGGCAAGGGCACAGGCGGAAAGATTTTGAACCCGATAACCAAAATCTACCAAAAAGAAAATTCCTTTATGGAGATTGAAACTTTGCAACTTGGTGGAGTGACATCAAGCGAGAGAAAGACCTTTGCAAGCCTTGGCGAAAATGCACACCTTAACATCCAAGAAAACATCTTAACTGAAAATAAGGAGACCGCAACCACGCTTTTCAAGGTGAAACTTAAAGGCAAAAAGTCGAAAGTGGAAGTTGTCAGTCACAGCGTGGCGAAAGGCGAAAGTTATCAAGAGTTTAAGAGCGACCTTATCGGCAAAGAAGAGTGCTTTGGGCATGTCGAGTGCGATGGCATACTCTTAGATAACGCGCGCATTGTTTCCGTGCCGATGATTGATGCGCTTTCCTCTGATGCTTCGCTTGTGCATGAGGCGGCGATAGGTAAGATTGCTGGCGACGAACTTATCAAACTTATGACTCTCGGCTTAAGCGAAAAGGAAGCCGAAGACGTGATAATTAAGGGATTTCTTTTGGGCTAAACGAACGCAAGCGTTCGTTTAGCAGTGAAGGAAAATCAAAGATTTTCAGTGAAAAGTGAAGAACGAAGAGTGAAGGCGAGCCGTTGGCTCGCAGTGAAGAGTTGTGGAAGATTTATTGAAAGTGAAGAGTTGGGAAAAATATGGCGAAAAAGAAAAGTAGTTTGGAAAAGACCATCAATAAGCAGAAAAAGGCGCATCCTGTTGCCTTTCTTTTGGTGGTTCTGTTTTTGGTTGTCGGTGCGGTGGCTGGATATTTTGTTGTGCAGTATTTAACAAAAGATGACAGATTTGAAATAATCGGCGAGCAGACCATCACGCTGAATATCGGCGAAACTTACGAAGATGAGGGCGCGATTGCCATATCTTTTGGCAGAGATATCAGCGATAAAATCAAGGTTGAAAATAATATAAACAACTTAGAGGCAGGGCGATATTACATAAAATACACCATTGACGACATTCGCTATAGCGGTGTTGTGAAATATCGCTACATCATCTATTTAGATGAAAGTGACACCTTTGTCAGTGGCGATTTTGAGGCGCATTTTATGGAACTAGGCAATCAATATGCTGGCGATTGCATCTATATTAGAAGCGGAAGTACAGATATACTTATTGATGCTGGTTCGCGTAAAAATAGTGCAGATGCAATTATTGAATATGTTGATGAGTTCGTTAAAGATAATACCTTGGAGTTTGTGATTGCTACGCATGCTGACCAAGACCATATCGCAGCATATGAGGGTATTTTTGAACACTATAATGTTGAAACGATAATAGACTTTCCTTTGACTAATAAGGTGGGAGATAAAGAAACTAATATTTTAAGAACCTATTACTAATATCGTGATTTAGAGGTGGGAAATGGAGCAAAGCACTACTCGGCACTTGAATGCTACAATGAAAGCGTGGACGGCGCGCAACGCATTTATCAAATTTCCGACAGCGTGGAAATGGAGATACTATATAACTACTACTATGAAAATCACAGTTCCGACGAGAATAATTACTCTGTCTGCTTGATGTTTAATCAAGGTGATAATCACTATCTCTTTACAGGTGACCTTGAAGAGGACGGTGAACTTGAACTTATAAATTACTATAATGGCTCAAGTGAAGAGCGTTATGAACTTCCTCATTGCGTGCTATATAAGGCAGGTCACCATGGCTCTAACACTTCCACCACAGCGGAACTTATGGCACAAATTCAACCTGAATATGTTATAGTTTGTTGCTGTGCGGGAACACCTGAATATACCACGATTGAAGAAAATAAATTTCCAACACAAATAATGATAGACAATGTTGCGCCATATACCGATAATGTCTATATTCCGTCAATGCTTGATGAGATTTTGGGATACAATAATAGTGGCGAGCCAAATTCTTGGTCGGTGACTTCGATGAATGGAAATATTGTCTTTTCAGTCACTAATGGCGAAGTTAAACTAACCTTTTCTAATAACGATCTAAAACTTAAAGACACCGAGTGGTTTAAGGAAAATAGGGAAATGCCAGACGCATGGAAATAAGTTAGGACAGACACCAACATTTATAATAAATTATGGAATAGAAAAAAGTTGTGGATTTTCCACAACTTTTTTTAATAATTTTTAATTAAAGTTTCCTTTTATAAATCTTCACCCACAGTTTTTTTACTTAAAAACTTTTCTTCACTTTTTACTATTTTAAATTTTCTCCGCCACTTTCCATGCGCGCCAAACAACCGTTCTTAAGTTGCCAACTGCAAGGGCGTCGCCGACAACTTTAACATGTTTGTCTGTGAGTGGGGCAGGGGTATAGCCGATTGCTGAGATGACGGAATCCACTTTGATGTCCTTTTTGCTTCCGTCTTTGTTTTGAATGACAATGTTATCGTTATTGATTTCAAGCACACTGGAATTTGTGTAGATTGGCATCTTCTTAAGGTTGAAATAGTCGCGAAGATATGATGAGTTTGCCATGCAGAGCATGTTTACTTTCATGATGTCGTCTTGATATTCCACAATGAATGGCTTTTTGCCTTTTAGGAGGAGGTCGTAGGCGATTTCGCAACCAGTTAATCCGCCACCGATGATGGCAACATTTTCGCCGACCGTCTTTGTTTCGTTCAAGTATTCAATCGCTTCAACTGTCTTATCAAAGCCTTTGATGTTGAGTTTTTTAGGTTTAGCACCGGTTGCCACCACGATGACATCGGCTTTAATTTTGGATAAATCTTTGACTTCGGTGTTATACTTAACCTCGATTGGCAGTTTGGCAATCTGACGGCGATACCATTCAATCAGCATTCTGTCCTTTTCCTTAAAGGAAGGTTGTGCTGCGACTATGAACACACCACCGAGTTTGTCGGTCTTTTCATAGATTGTGACCTTGTGACCGCGAAGGGTGGCAATGCGCGCTACTTCAATTCCGCCAACGCCACCACCGATGACGGCGACGGTCTTGCTCTTTTTAGCAGGCACAACATCAAATTTATGGTTATTCATCGTGATAGGGTTAAGTGCACATCTTGACATATGCATGGAGTCTGCCATCGCGCCGTTATTTCCAACGCCTTTAAAGTGCGACAACGCAAAGCAACCATTGTGGCAACAGATACAAGGCTGAATATCTT